>NZ_JADGES010000131.1 GCF_016744255.1 Maribacter sp. | reverse complement strand
GATGGAACAAAAGGTGGTTGAACTCGTTAAACAAAGTAGAAAAATCCTAACTAGAGAAGGAACTAGAAAACTCATGAAGTCATTGAAAAATGAACTTCAGAAAAACAACATAAAAATTGGAAGAGACCAGTTATTTCGAATCCTAAGAGAGAATGAACTACTCGTTAGAAGAAAAAAATACTCCTCTAGAACAACCAATTCTTATCATCGTTTTTACAAATATGGAAACATTATTAAAGAGTTGAAAATACACAGACCTAATCAAGTTTGGGCCGCTGACATCACATATATCAGAACTATAAAAGGATTCTGTTACTTAGCACTAATTACTGACTTGTACTCGCGTAAAATTGTTGGGTATGACCTTAGTGATAGTTTAGAACTTACAGGCTGCGTAAGGGCTTTTAAAAAGGCTATATACCATAACAAGCTAACACAAAAACTGATACATCATTCCGATAGAGGTATTCAATATTGTAGTAATGTGTACACTAATGAACTCAAAAGAAAAAAGATAAACATTAGTATGACCGAAGACAATCATTGCTATGAAAATGCTATAGCAGAGCGTGTTAACGGTATTCTAAAAGATGAATTTTATCTCGACCAAACTTTCTATAGCGTTGTTCACGCTAAGAAAGCAGCCAAAAATGCAATCAAATTATACAACTCTAAAAGATTACATTTATCTTTAGAGTATAAAACACCTAATTACGTGCATCAAGTTGCAGCTTAAAAACAAGTATTAATCTGTAGCCGTATTTTAGGACGTGACATTTACCAAAACCAACTAAATGATTGAATTAATACTTTCGACTTTAGCAGAATTTGGACTAATTCGTGAGGACTATAAACATCGGAAACGAATAAGTAAAAAAGAAAAAAAAGATGGTACTAAAAGACCTTTTCAGAAGTATTTTCTACAACCGAGTTCAATAATGGTCATTTTATTTTTAGTAGTTGGAAGTATAAGTGCATTTCTATTTTTTGGTTATCAAAGAACCTCTATCTATCCTGATAAAACTGAAAAAGAAATAGCCGAAATGAGCGAGAGAATGGAGAATTGGAATGAAAAATTCGGACAATATCCAACGGAACTAAATCAATTAATAGGAAATAGCCCCATGAGACAAGATTGGAAAAATGACGCGTGGAATAGAGCATATAAATTCACCATAACAGAAAATGGAAAAGGGTTTTTAATAACATCTGCTGGTTCTGACGGAGAATTTGGGACCGAAGACGACATTAAATCAGAATAATAAAACGCGTAAAAAAGCCCCTAACAATTAAAAATGCACAAATACCTCTTAATTTTACCCTTAATAACCTCTTCTTGCAAAGGTAAAATCGAGGAAAATGATTCGAAAGAAAAAGAGATATCTACAACTATTAAAACTTCTGGTTTTATACTAAAAAAAAGCTAAATAATTACGTCTCTGTTTTGAACAGAAAACATAACATCTTTTACATGCTACGTTTCTTAAATTGGACTACTACACTTTATGCTATGAAATATTTAAAATTACTACTTCTAATCGTATTTTTTTCTAGCTGTAAAGCGCAAGATAATGCGCTTCTTATTCGTCAAAAATTAATATCAGATCTATCCGAAACACCTATATTCCCAGTACTAACGGCAGAGATAAACAACCAAATATCTTGGAAAGAAAAGTATACGTATTTAGATAGTATTGAAATTTATACGATTACCTATTTAAGTGATGGTTTAAAAATAAATGGGTTTCTTGTTAAGCCCAAGAAAAAAGGCAAATACCCTTGTGTTATATACAATCGAGGCGGAAATAGAGAATTTGGTTCCCTTAAAATTGGGCATGGAGCAATTACACTTGGTAGAATTGCAAAAGAAGGCTACGTTGTAATTGCTAGCCAATATAGAGGAAACGGAGGTAGCGAGGGACAAGAAGAATTTGGCGGTAAAGATGTAAACGATATAACTATTCTGCCAGAAGTTTTAAAAGAAATAGAAGATGCCGATACAGATAGAATTGGTATGTATGGTTGGAGTCGAGGCGGAATGATGACCTATATTGCATTAACTAAAACAAAAAACATTAAAGCCGCTATTGTCGGAGGAGCCGTTTCTGACAATTTCCTCACAATTAAAGATAGACCAGAAATGGAAACTAATGTAATTGAAGAACTTATTCCAAATTATTACACTAACAAAGAAACAGAATTAAAAAAAAGGTCTGCAGTACAATGGGCTAACAAATTTTCGAAAAATGTTCCGATACTAATGCTTCACGGAAATTCTGATTGGCGAGTAAAACCAGAGCAAAGCTTGCATCTTGCTTTAAAATTTGAAGAAAATAGAATTCCTTACAGGCTAATAATGTTTGAAGGCGAAGACCACGGAATTTCTGAACATAAAAAGGAAGTCAACGAACAAGTGATTAAATGGTTAGATAAATATTTAAAAAACAAGGAACCATTACCAAATATGAAATATCACGGAAGATAAAACCCTCTTTAATTTCTTTTCCAAAATAAAACCTACTTACTATATTTATTAGGTCTACCTTCCCAAAAAAAGAATGTCGATAGAGCACAAAGTGCTGTTGGTAGAAAAACTTTTCTCCCAACTAGATAAAGAAAGTGCTCAATTTACTCGATCCTCAGGTCTTGGTTGTGTTTCTGGTTGCGGAAAATGCTGTACCTATGCAGATGTAGAAGCATCTCCATTAGAATTTTTACCTTGGGCTTTTCATTTATTTTTAAATAACGAAGCCGAGAAAACTCTCGACATACTGAACAACACCGATAGTCCCACTTGTTTTATCTACAAACCTTTTTCTAATACAGGTAGTGGTACTTGCAGTAATTACAAATACCGAGGTTTAATTTGCAGGTTGTTTGGGTTTGCCGCCAATACAGATAAATACGGAAAATTAAGATTAGCTACTTGTCAAATCATAAAAGAAGGACAAGCAGAGAAATATAAATCTACTACTGAAGCTATTACTAAAGGGTTACATGTACCTGTATTTACAGAGTACTATATGCAGTTAAACCAAATAGATTTTAACTTAGGAAACGTAATATTACCCGTTAACAAAGCGTTGAAAAGAGCTTTAGAAGAAGTTTTACAATATTACGCTTACCGCCCTTTTCCGGATGTAGCAAAAAAAACTCTATAAAAAATTACTACCAACAACATCAATAATCAATCAAACTTCTTGTATTTAGTTTAGAACCTTGCTTATATTTATAGTGTCTACCTATTAGAAAAAAATCATCTAGTTTAGATTAGGAAAGAAAAATATTTTCTTTCCTAAAGAGATTATAGCGTAGACATTGACAACAATTTAAACATAGTAGTAAAAAAAAGTAATTAAGTATTACAATTGGGTTTAGCAAAACAGGATACTAACCAAAGGAATCCTAAAAGTAGAACCCTTTAAAGTTCTAAAAAAAACACCTAAACACAACACAGCCTAAAACCTAAGTTAAATGGATTTAAAAGACCCTTACATATTTTTTCCTTTACTGATTACTTTAAATATAATTGCTTATGCCTTAAACGTAGGGATTAGTAAACTATGGGACAAAGTATATAAACACCAAACCACTATATCGAAAAAAGAAATAAGAAATTCCCTGCTAATACTTTTCCTAAATATAATAATAGCCGTTCCTGGTTTTATACTATGGACAAAAGGTATAATTACCTTTTCTAATAATAATTTATGGTTGTCTTTTATAGGCTTATTTATACTAATGGATTTTCTAATGTATGTTTTGCACTGGGCTTCTCATAACATACATTATTTAAAGAAAATTCATTCCAAGCACCATGAGCATTCCATAAAATTTAATTGTGTTAGCTTGTATTATATGTCTCCATGGGAATCCATATTATTCGGAATTTTATTAAGCACAATAGCTATATTCTTTTCTTTTAACATCTATGGTTTTATACTGTTTCTTATTTTCAATTGGTTTTATGGCGTAATTACACACTTAAATGTAAGCGCTAACAGCTCTCCATTTTTAATTTTTACCACGAATACCTTTCATAAAAATCACCACGAATTAAACTATAAAAATTATGGTTTTTACACCTTTTTATGGGATAAAATATTTAAAACAAAAACGAACTAATAGCTATAAAAAGTAATGAGTTACCACTCCTGTTTTTGATTTATTTTTTTTACAAATTTTCTTTTCAGAAACAGTTTTCTAATCAAAAAAAACTTACACAGACCATGGGAGTGGAACACACAAAACTACCGAAACAAAAAAACCCGGGAACAACCCCGGGTTTAACGCACTAATACTACTAAGATATAAGGTTTAACGTAGACGATCTACAGATTTTACAAGATCCTCATCCTTTTTTATAGCTCTGTTGGCCAGAACTAAAAAAACGATAGAAAATACAGGAATCAACATCCCAATACCCTTCTCAGAAACCAAAGCTTCTCCGGATAAATTTAGTGATCGATAAACGAAAAATCCTAGTAAAAAAAGATTAAATATCATGTTCAATCTGTTTACCACAAATTGATTTTTTCTTTGTTTAAAAAGCATAATGGCTAAGAACGCTAATGCAGCAATACTATAGAAAGCCACAGTAATAAGAACGTCTTGCTTTGCAAAAAATTCTATTCCTTTGTTATCTTTCCATAATGGCAATACTAATGGTAGTACGCCACTTAATAAGACAACCAATAACATATAAATCGATTGTATTCTTTGAATCATAAAGTAATTTGCCTTTGCTACTGCAAAAATAGGTGTCTTTTTTAAAAATAACCCTGCAATCTTAAAAATAATTTGTATTATTGTTTCGTTATTAACAAAACACTTACCACAAAGGGAGTCTTTCCCAAGTAATCCCCAAGTAACAACACTTCATAAATAAGTCAAAAAAAAGACGTACTAATTTATTCCATAATTAATGTTTGAGATTTCAGATTTAAAATCAAAAAAGCTTCCTGAGCTTCAGGAAATTGCAAAAGGATTAAATGTTCCTAAATACAAGACACAAAAAAAATTAGATTTGGTTTACCAAATCCTAGATGTACAAGCTGCCAATCCTAAAGCTGCAGCGGAGGTTATTAAAACCGAGCCAAAAGCAAAAGTTGCTCCTACGCCGAAAGTACAAGCAAAAAAAATGGGCGAGGCTACTGCTGATAAACCAGCTCCTAGAAAGCCGAGACCAAAAATCACTAGAAAAATAGTAGAGCCTGCTAAAGAAGTAAAGACAGAAGCTACGGTTCCTGCACCAACAGTAACTCCTAGCAAAGAAACATCGGAACCAACAAGTACTGCTCCAAAAACAACAGAGGCTCCAAAAACCGAGGTCAAAGAAGAAAAAAGACCTAGACCTAGACCTAGACCAGTGCAAAACCAGAATACTGGTGGTGACAAAAAAGACTTTCAGAAAAAGACACCACAGCACAAAAACCAAAACACACCTAGACCTCGCCCTGTTAAACAAGAAAAGAATAATAATTTTGACAAGGATCTAAAAAATAGATACAAAGAACCAGATTTTGAATTCGATAGTATAATTGCTAGTGAAGGGGTTTTAGATATAATGCAAGATGGCTATGGCTTTCTTCGTTCATCCGATTACAACTACCTCTCTTCTCCAGATGATATTTATGTATCGCAATCGCAAATCCGTTTGTTCGGTTTAAAAACAGGAGATACCGTTCTTGGTAATATAAGACCACCTAAAGAAGGAGAAAAATATTTTCCTTTAATTAAGGTTAATAAAATTAACGGTATTGACCCTCAGATTGTAAGAGACCGTGTTTCTTTTGAACATTTAACACCGTTATTTCCACAAGAAAAATTTAGATTAGCAGAACGTCAGAGTTCTATATCTACGCGTATTATAGATTTGTTTTCACCGATTGGCAAAGGACAAAGAGGTATGATTGTTTCCCAGCCAAAAACTGGTAAAACAATGCTTCTTAAAGATATTGCAAATGGTATTGCTGCGAATCACCCAGAAGTATATCAAATTATTCTTTTGATTGATGAACGTCCAGAGGAGGTTACCGACATGCAACGTAATGTTAGTGGCGAAGTGGTAGCTTCTACTTTTGACAAGGAACCTACAGAGCACGTTCGTGTAGCCAATATTGTACTAGAAAAAGCTAAGCGCTTGGTTGAATGTGGCCATGATGTGGTTATTCTACTAGATTCTATTACAAGACTAGCACGTGCATATAACACCGTACAACCTGCATCTGGGAAAGTATTAAGTGGTGGTGTAGATGCCAATGCATTACACAAACCAAAACGTTTCTTTGGTGCTGCTCGTAATATTGAAAATGGAGGTTCTTTATCTATAATCGCAACCGCGCTTACAGATACAGGCTCTAAAATGGATGAAGTAATCTTTGAAGAATTTAAAGGTACTGGTAACATGGAATTACAATTAGACCGTAAAATATCTAATAGAAGAATATTCCCCGCTATTGACCTTACCTCTTCTAGTACTCGTAGAGAAGATTTACTACTAGATAAAGACACCATACAACGTATGTGGATTATGCGTAAATACCTAGCGGATATGAACCCTGTAGAAGCGATGGAATTTATTGAACAACGCTTTAAGCAAACGAAAAATAATGAAGAGTTTCTATTGACTATGAATCAATAATCTTAAACAACATATACTACCGAAGCCCAATAGTTTAACTATTGGGCTTTTTTATTGCCCCCATTTAAACTTAAACACATTGAAAGTCTGTATTTCAGCACATTAAATCCTTTTTTAATATCTTTAGGCACCTAAGAAAAATATCCCCCATTTTTCTGATATAGTACTATTTATTAATAAATACACTAAGAGCTATGGTTACCATTATCCAAAAACTACTAACCTTTATTTTACTCCTCCTCCTCTCTGCCTTACTAAACAGTTGCCAAGAAGAACAAAAAAAAGAAATAGTTACTGAAAAGGTTCGCGCTCCAAAACAAATAATACCAGTTGCTCAAGCAGAAAACATGTATAAAAACTATTCTGAACGAAGAGTTTCTTTAATACAACGTTATGAAGATTCTATTAATAAGAAATCAGGGATTAAAAAAGAATTTGATGTGGCAAGATTTGTATCATACGACTACAAAACTATAAAACAATACCTTGCTTATATAGAAGATGAAGCAAAAAAAGCGGATATAGATATCTCTACTTTACGTTTCTATTTTTCTAACTACCCAGATAAACAGTTTTTCGATAATAAAGACTCTATTTTACACCCTAGGCAAAACTCAATCATGTTATCACCTACAATTAGAAAAGGGAATCGAGATTATTTATTTTACATAAGTGGTACTCAGGAAAAACAAGAGGCGATATTACTTTCTAATAGTTTTGCTAAAATAAAAGGAATTGGAGCAAATAAAGAAAAAACAAAAGCCTACGCTTCATTCCTTTCCAATTACCCCAATCCAAATACCTCTCTTTATGCAGAAAAAAGTGTTACCATGAACAGAGGACACAACACTCCTCCTAAAGAGCAATAACGATCCTCTAGAGAATGAATAATTTAATTTTAGACAACTTATTTATAATACTTTATGCCATATCATTAATTACTTCTATAATTAGATATCGAAGGTATTATGACTCAGCTTTAAAGTATCTACCAATTATTATTGGCTATACATTAGCAAATGAAATTCTTGGTGGAATGATAAAATACTACAATGAAATTCAAATAGTATATTCAGAAGGATATGCATTAAATAATAATCTAATATTTAATATTTGGGATAATATATTCTTTCTTTACTTTTTTTATGTGTATTGGAAAATGTTTAATACTATTAAATTTAAAAAAATAGCTAGAAACGGTACTCTCCTTTACATTGGAATAAGTATAGTTAATCTCTTTATACAAGATTTCTTTATTTTCACTCAAATATATTCACTAGTATTTGGATCATTATTAATCGTAATAATTGCAATTTTATATTTCGTTGAATTAAAAAGAAAGCCAACAAGTATTCCAATCTCAAAAAACCTACTTTTTTGGATTAGCATAGGATTGCTAATTTTTTACACCTTCTACCCTTTTATTATAATATTAATTACAAATTACTTTTACGAAATATACAAACCCTTAAACATAAGACCATTTCATCTTTCACTTATAATACTAATGTACAGTTGTTTTATAATTGGTTTCATACGAATGCGCAGGATAAGGGGGTCAAGCGTAAAACTTGGGGACAAAGTTTAAAATTATAACTTTGAACTAAATTATATACTTTAAAATTTGAACTCAAACTTAGCTAAATATTTACTG
>NZ_JADGES010000130.1 GCF_016744255.1 Maribacter sp. | reverse complement strand
AGCTAACACCAATGTAAAAGTTGGTGATTTAGTTCGGGTTCGTATAGAATTAAAAGTAGACAGAAATATGCAATACATACATATGAAAGATATGCGTGCTGCAGGTTTTGAACCTATAAATGTTTTTTCTCAATACAAATGGCAAGACGGCTTAGGATATTACGAGAGCACCAAAGATGCTAGCACCAATTTCTTTTTTGATTATCTACCCAAAGGAGTCTATGTTTTTGAATACGATTTACGAGTAAATAATGCTGGTGATTTTAGTAATGGCATTACTACCATACAAAGCATGTATGCCCCAGAATTTAGCAGTCATAGTGAAGGGGTAAGAGTTAAAATAAATTAGCATTTTTTTATATTTACGGCCCTTTCGTAAAATTGTAAGATATTTCAACTAAATTTAAAGTCAATAATATTGATTCTATAATAGTGAGAATTACTGAGCAGCAAAAAAAACTTTTCATTTTTCTGAAAAAAATGGAAAAAATCAAAAGAAAATTTACTCAAGAAGATATTTCAAAATATACTGGATACCCAGTTAAAGGATCTATTAATGCAAAAATAAGCAGGAATGAATGGAGTGCTTTCATAAAACCAATTGGAAATAAAGTTTATGTTTCCGAAGGCGTTCTGAATATAAGTTTAGATGAGTTCGCTAGAAAAATAAGTACTAAGCAGAGGTTATCACCATATCAAGGAAGTAAGATTGCGACGTTTAAACAAGAAGCTAGAGATTTAATCTTGATATCCAAAAGCGAATTTTTATTAGCAATAGAATTATTTAACAGGCCTACAGCCCCCAATAGACTAGATGCCTTTTTAACTCATTTTGTTTCTGCCTTTGAAAAATTACTTAAATCCAAACTAATTGAAGATAAAGGCATTGAATCTATTTGGCAAAATTCTTTAGAAAAGAAAACAAAATCAATTAGAAAAATACTTCATGAAGAATACAAACCATCCAACCCTATCCGGATGAATTTAGAGTACATTATTGATTTAAGAGACAACTCTACCCATTATTTATTACCAGAAATGGGTGCTATTGCTAGTAGATATTTTCAGAGTGGGGTACTTAATTATTCTAAAATGTTTCAGAATTTTGTTGAAGAACCTCCAATTAAACTTCAAGGCATAGGACTTCTTTCTTTAGTATTTGAAGGAGAAACTCCTTCACAAGCATCTTTAAAACAAAACTATGGAGCCTCAAATGCAAATGAGATAATTGGAATGATTGAAAAATTTAAAAACAAAGCTTCCGAAGTTAATGACCTAGAATTTGCCATACCTGTAAATTATAGTATAGGTATTGTTAACAATACTACTGACCCTGATAAAACTCTTGCTAATCTTTCAAGTGAAAAGGCAATTTTTATTGATAAAGTTAGAGATCCAAAAAAGACACACCCTTTTATGGTTAAAGACATTGTAGAACAAGTAAACAAAAGATTGATTAATAAATATGGTTCTGAAAATTTAGAAGAGGTTCTTCCTACTAGAAAAAAACACTCTTTTAATTCTCAAGATTTCATTGGTATATGTCAAAATGAAAATTGGAAAAATAACAGTAATAGATTTCATTTTGACCATGGAAGTCAGGCTAGAAATACATATAGTAAAGAATGTATTGATTTTATTATTCAGAAGATTACATCAGACAAGCGTTATCTAAATCTAGTTAAAGAAAAAAGGCAAAAAAGAAATAAATCCAATAAAAACTAAACCTCAATATAATTCAATTAAAAACAAAAAAGGCTACAAATAAAAGAAAGTAAAATATTACGTAAATTTAGTGCATAACAACTAAAACCTAGTATTTATGAATTCAAAAGTATTTTTAGGATTACGCATTCTTTTTGGCCTTTTCCTTTTATTCTTTGGTCTAAACAAATTTTTTGATTTTGTAATATTTGTTCCGGAAACAGAAGATGCCGTACAATATTTAGAAGCGCTAAATGTAACTAAAACAATGCTTATTGTAGCTATCCTTGAAATTGCCGCTGGATTATCTTTACTACTAAACAAATTTGGCGCATTATTTATGTTGATACTAATTAGTATATCTGTTAATGCTGTTTTGTACCACGCCACATTAGAACCTGCAACTATTCCCGGTTCCTTAATACTAATCGTATTTAATATAATAATGCTTTATGGATACAAAGACCAATATAAAGATATATTAAAAGCATAAATTTATTTCAAAAGACCACAAGACACCAGCTCTCTTTTTACTAGATCTGGCGTCTTTTTTTTGACAGTTATTTTACAGGAAGCTACGTAACTCAGGCTCAAGTTATAAAACATAACTAATACTTACTAAACCAAAAGGTTATCGCATATTTGCAAAACCTTAATTTGGCTTAAAAAAAATCCTTTGATAGCATTACCAAACAAAACAACATCTAAAATTGCCATTAAACTAAAACCCAATGCGGAACTCTTGGTTAAAAAGGGACATCCTTGGGTTTTTGAAAATAGTATTATCAAACAAAATAAAGAAGGTGAAACTGGTGATTTAGCTGTTATTTTTGATAGCAGAAAAAATAGATTTTTAGCCTGTGGCTTTTACGACCCACACTCCCCTATTCGCATTAAAATATTACAAGCCAATAAATCCGTAGCCGTAAATACAGAATGGTTTACTCAAAAAATTGAAGAGGCTTACAAAAAAAGAATTCCTTTATTAAAAACCAATACCAATAGCTATAGGTTTATCTATGGTGAAAATGACGGGTTACCCTCATTAGTTGCCGATGTTTATGACAATGTATTGGTGGTAAAACTATATGCTTCTTTCTGGTTCTATTATTTAAAAGATGTTTTACCAAGTTTAATTAAAACTAGTAAAGCGACCACCACGGTTTTAAGACTTAGCAGAAATACACAAAAGGAAGGCAATGAATTTAATTTTAAGGATGGGCAAATTTTAGACGGAGAACTAAAAAATGAAGTTATTATTTTTAAAGAACATGGCATTAATTTCTCTGCCAATGTTATTCATGGCCATAAGACCGGTTACTTTTTAGACCATAGAGCCAATAGAAAAAAAGTGGGCACCATGGCAAAAAGTAAAACCGTTTTAGATGTTTTCTCTTATGCAGGTGGGTTCTCTATACATGCCTTAGCTGGTGGAGCTAAAGAAGTAACGAGTTTAGATATTAGTAAACCTGCTTTAGAAATAGCAAAAAGCAATGCTAAACTGAACCCTTTTAAGGGAAAGCATAAAACTATTGCTGGTGATGCTTTTGACGAATTAAATAAACTAGCAGAAACCAATACCAAATATGATCTTGTAGTAATAGACCCGCCTTCTTTTGCTAAAAGCGCCACGGAAGTAGACAGAGCTTTGGCTTCTTACAAAAAACTAACTACGCTTGGATTAAAATTAGTTCAAAACAAAGGAACCTTAGTTTTAGCATCTTGTAGTTCTAGAGTAACCGCTGAACAATTTTTTGATTTGGTAGAAGAAACGCTTATAAAAAACAATGTAGATTATACCATTAAAGCAAAAACACTGCACGACATAGACCATCCTATTGGCTTTAAAGAAGGTGCTTATTTAAAGTGTATTTATGTTCAAATAAACAAAATAGAATTCTAAAAGGCGTAAACTCTTTCTACTTCTTCTTTACCTTAGGCGGATATTTATCTAACACCTTATTTACTAGCTCCTGGAGATGCAATTCTCTTTTCTCTGGACTCGTATTATCTTTAAAAGAATCTACACTACGTGCTTGCCAAAAAAGCATTTCTTTCTTATTATCTACAAAATCGAAAATTATTTCTCTCTTTATATTCGGCTGCCCTATCGGAATACCAACCGATACTCCTCCTCCTATAGAACTACCGCTACCTCCCACACCAACACCTACGGTATTACCATTACTTGTTTGGTAAACATTGCTCTCTATATTTATATAAAAATCTGGTTCTTCGGAAAATAACATTCCTTTGCTCTGTAAAGTTATGTTTAAAGACTTCAATAGTCTTTTAGTATCTAATGCACTTAAACCCGTATTTAGATCGGAGAAGTAATTATAAGTGGTATAGTTAGTAAAATCCGTAGTCTTCTCATAGTCATACTGTACGCGCACGGCATTACAAGAAGACAAAACAATAACAAACAACAAAGAAAATAACCCTCTCATAGTAAGCATTTTATATAAATGTAACTAAAAAAGCATGTTAAACTAAGAGGAAACTAATTTATTCGATTAAACGTTAAGCATATTCCAAAGCTTATCTTTTAGCTCTGTAATACCTAATTGTGCAACGGAAGAAATAAACATATAAGGAGCGCCTTTTAAATCTTTATCTAATTCTACTCTCATTTCCGCTATTAGCTCATCATCGAGCATATCGCTTTTAGAGATAGCTATTAGTCTTTCCTTATCTAATAATTCTGGATTATACCTGCGCAATTCATCCAATAAAATTTCATATTCTTTACCAATATCCTTACTGTCTGCAGGAATTAAAAATAGTAAGGTAGAATTACGTTCTATATGTCTTAAGAAGTAATGACCAAGGCCTCTACCTTCAGCTGCACCCTCAATAATTCCAGGAATATCTGCCATTACAAAACTCTGAAAATCGCGGTATTCCACAATACCCAAGTTGGGTTTAAGGGTAGTAAATTCGTAATCTGCAATTTTAGGTTTTGCAGATGTTATAACAGAAAGCAAAGTAGATTTACCTGCATTAGGGAAACCTACCAAGCCTACATCTGCTAATACTTTTAATTCAAAAATAAAATCTTTTTCTTCCCCGCTTACTCCTGGTTGTGCATAACGCGGAGTTTGGTTTGTAGAGGATCTAAAATGCCAATTACCACGACCGCCCATACCGCCTTTCATGATAATTATTTCTTGGCCGTCTGCAGTAATTTCGTGAACTACTTCTTGCGTTTCTGGGTCCTTAACAATAGTTCCCAATGGTACATCTAAATACACATCTGTACCATCTTCACCTGTACTTCTACTTTTAGCTCCATGTCCTCCATGAGTTGCTTTAAAGTGCTTTTTAAATTTATAGGTAACTAGCGTCCAAAGGTTTTTATTCCCTCTAAGAATAACATGTCCGCCACGACCACCATCTCCACCATCAGGGCCACCCTTTGTAATGAATTTTTCTCTATGTAAATGCACAGAGCCTTTACCCCCATTTCCTGAAGTTAAAAACACCCTTACGTAATCTACAAAATTCCCCTCCGTCATACCTACAAATTCTTATTCCTGTTCTATATTAAACTATAGACTATCTATAACTCCTGCTAAACGTTCCGTAATTTCAGCAATACTTCCGATACCGTTTACGCTATAGAATTTGCTTTGCCCTTCATAATATTCTTTCAAAGGAGCTGTTTTTAAATTATATTCCTCAAAACGATTACGAATTTTACTTTCATCTTGATCATCAGAACGCCCACTTACTTTGCCTCTTTCCAAAAGTCTTTGAATAAGAATCTCATCATTAGCTTCTAAAGCCACAGTAGCATTTATAGCCATATCCTTAGATTCTAAAAAAGTATCTAGTGCTTTAGCCTGAGCTGTAGTTCTTGGGAAACCATCAAAAATAAAACCTGCAACATCTGCATTTTTCTCGACCTCATCTTGCAACATTTTAATAGTAACTTCATCTGGTACTAAATCTCCTTTATCCATATAGGATTTTGCTAAATTCCCTAATTCGGTACCATTTTTAATATTATATCTAAAGACATCTCCTGTAGATATGTGTTTTAAATTGTACTTTTCTTTTAAGAATTCAGCCTGAGTGCCCTTCCCAGCGCCTGGTTTTCCAAATAGGACAAGATTAATCATAGTTGTTTGGTTTAATTGATATACTTCTTTTAAATTTCTCCCTAATTCATCATAATCTAATCCATAACCTACTATAAATTTATCCGGAATATCTAATCCAAAATAATCTATAGAATATTCCCCTCGATAAACTTCTGATTTATAGAACAAAGTGGCTATTTTAAACTCTTTAACATTTGTTCTGCTAAACAAATGAATAAGCTCTTTTAAAGTTCTTCCAGTGTCAATTATATCTTCTAAAATAATTACACTTCTTCCTTCAATATTCTCTGGTAAATCTAATAATGTTTCTACTATCCCTGTGGAAGTAAGCCCTTGATAAGAACTAAGTTTTACAAAAGAAACTTCGCATGGATGGTTATACGCTTTTAAAACATCGGATACAAACATAAAAGAACCATTGAGAACACCAACAAAAATTGGCACTTCGTCCTTGTAGTCTGCTGCAATTTTATCTGCAACACGTTTTACTGCAGCAAGAATTTCTTCTTCGCTAAGAAAAGGTTTAAATGTTTTATCGTGTAATTTTATTAGTCCCATTAGTTTTAATAAGGAGGCAAAGATAACATTTTGAAGGCTGTTTTTAGATTATATAGAATTGGTTTCTAAGATTTAGGTGTATTTTTGTTGTTATTCTATACTAAAAGTGCTGTTTAAACATGAATTATTTTTCTTCAGATTTTAAATTAGGGATTCTCGGTGGTGGTCAACTAGGTAAAATGATGTTGTATGAAACCCGGAAATTAGATATTTACACCAAAGTTCTGGAATCGTCCAAAGAAGCTCCATGCAGAATTGCTTGCGATGAATTTGTTTTGGGCGATTTATTAGATTTCGATGCCGTTTATAATTTCGGCAAAAATGTAGATGTTCTTACTATTGAAATTGAAAATGTAAATATTAAAGCTCTAGAAAAATTGGAGAAAGAAGGTGTAAAAGTATATCCACCAACAAAGGCTCTTAAAATTATTCAGAATAAAGCAACGCAAAAATTATTTTATGTAGATAATAATATCCCAACAGCTACTTTCTCTCGCTTTGCATATACCAGTGAAATTGCAGATAGTATAGCACATGGCGGTATAAGCTTTCCTTTTGTTTGGAAAGCTGCTCAATTTGGATACGACGGACAAGGAGTAAAAGTGGTTCGAAAGGTTGAAGACTTACAAGATTTACCCAATGTAGAATGCATTGCTGAGGAAATGGTTCCTTTTAAAAATGAATTATCGGTGATTGTTGCCCGTAGTGCATCTGGCGAAGTGGTTAGCTACCCAGTTGTAGAAATGGAATTTCATCCAGAAGCCAACCAGGTTGAATATGTTATTTGCCCTGCAAGAATAGACGAATCTGTCGCTAAAAAAGCACAAGAAATAGCATTAAGAGTATCCGACAAGATACAGCAAGTAGGTCTTTTAGCTGTAGAAATGTTTCAGACCGAAAACGATGAAATTTTAGTGAACGAAGTTGCTCCGAGACCACATAACAGTGGCCATCAAACTATAGAAGCAAGTTATACCAATCAGTTTGAACAACATATTCGTGCTATTTTAGACCTGCCTTTAGGAAGTACCGAAAACAAAGTGGCTGGTATAATGGTAAATCTTGTAGGTGCCGAGGGGTATACCGGTGCTGTTGTTTATGAGAACATTGAAAATATTCTTAAATTAGAAGGTGTTACACCACATATTTACGGAAAAAAACAAACGAGACCTTTTCGAAAAATGGGGCATGTAACTATCGTAAATAAAGATATAACGAAGGCAAGAGCAATTGCCCAAGAAGTAAAAGAAACAATAAAAGTAATAAGTAAATAATATTATGAGCAAAGTAGCAGTAGTAATGGGAAGTACAAGCGACCTTCCTGTAATGCAAGAAGCCATAGATATCTTAAAAGGTTTTGATATAGAGGTAGACGTAGACATAGTTTCTGCACACCGAACTCCAGAAAAATTATTCGATTTTAGTAAAAATGCACACACTAATGGCTACTCTGTAATTATTGCAGGTGCTGGTGGAGCTGCGCACTTACCTGGTATGGTTGCATCTATGTCTCCATTACCAGTAATTGGTGTTCCTGTAAAAAGCAGTAATTCTATTGATGGTTGGGACTCTATACTATCCATTCTACAAATGCCTGGAGGAGTTCCTGTTGCAACCGTTGCTTTAAACGGAGCTAAAAATGCTGGTATACTTGCCGCCCAAATTATAGGTAGTGGCGACACATGCGTTTTAGACAAAATTATCCTTTACAAAGAAGGGTTAAAGCAAAAAGTTATAGAAGGAGCTAAATCTATTAGCAATTAGCAATTAGCAATTAGCAATTAGCAATTAGCAATTAGCAATTAGCAAAACTAAAAAAATGAGCTTTATACTTGCTCTTGAACTTTTTCACCTTTAAAACTTTTAAATCTCAGATAAAAAAATGAACCCACTTTTATCCCCTTTTGATACTGCACCATTTTCTACTATAAAAAACGAGCATTTTAAAC
>NZ_JADGES010000178.1 GCF_016744255.1 Maribacter sp. | reverse complement strand
CCATCGTTATAATTACTAACATCTATGATACCCGAAGTAGGAAAATCTGGGAAAATAGTAAAACGAGACCCTTTTAAATGTTTTATGGAAGCATCTATAAGCTCTAAAAAGTTATGCGGTAAAACTTTGGTAGATAAACCAACCGCAATACCTTCTGCTCCTTGTGTTAATAATAATGGGAATTTTACAGGTAAATTTACGGGTTCTTTTTTTCTACCGTCATACGATTGTTGCCATTCTGTAATTTTTGGACTAAAAACAACTTCTAGACCAAATTTAGATAAACGCGCTTCAATATATCTAGAAGCAGCCGCTCTATCCCCTGTTAAAATATTACCCCAGTTACCTTGAGTATCTATCAACAGGTCTTTCTGGCCTATTTGCACCATAGCATCCGCAATACTAGCATCCCCGTGAGGGTGATATTGCATGGTATGACCAACGACATTCGCTACTTTGTTGTAACGGCCGTCATCTAGCTCTTTTAATGAATGTAGTATTCTTCTTTGAACAGGCTTAAAACCATCTTCAATAGCAGGTACCGCACGTTCTAAAATTACATAAGAAGCATAATCTAAAAACCACTCTTTATACATTCCGGTAACCTTTATTAAGGCTCCTTCTTGCGATTCTTCATTATCCGTTATATGCTCCTCGTTCAGTTCTTCATTCTCTTCCATGCAGAAAGATTGGTATTAGGTTGTTCGTAATTAGTTTTTATCTACAAGGTCTATTTCGACCTTCAGGTTCTCTATGATAAATTTTTGACGGTCTGGTGTGTTCTTCCCCATATAAAATTGTAGTAAATTTTCAATAGACATCGTTTTATCTAACATAACAGGCTCTAAACGTATATCATCCCCAATAAAATGTACAAATTCATCGGGCGAAATTTCTCCCAAACCTTTAAAGCGTGTAATTTCTGGTTTACCACTCAGCTTGTCCATTGCATTTTTTCGTTCCTCCTCGGAGTAACAGTATATTGTTTCTTTTTTATTACGTACCCTAAAAAGTGGTGTTTGCAATATATAAAGATGGTTTTCTTTTATAAGCTCTGGAAAAAACTGCAGAAAAAATGTGATAAGTAATAATCTAATGTGCATACCATCTACATCGGCATCGGTAGCAATTACAATATTATTATATCGTAAATCTTCCATAGATTCTTCGATATTCAATGCGGCCTGAAGTAAATTAAATTCCTCATTCTCATAGACTATCTTTTTAGACATTCCATAAGAGTTTAACGGCTTCCCTTTTAAGCTAAAAACAGCTTGCGTATTTACATCTCTAGATTTGGTAATAGAACCAGATGCGGAATCTCCCTCGGTAATAAATAAGGTGCTTTCTAAATTTCTTGCTTTCTTTGTATCTCCTAAATGTATACGGCAATCTCTAAGCTTTTTATTATGTAAACTTGCTTTTTTGGCACGGTCTTTTGCTAGTTTACGAATACCAGATAGCTCTTTACGCTCGCGTTCCGCTTGCATAATTTTGCGTTGCAATAAGTCTGCAGTTTCGGTATTCTTATGCAAATAGTTATCTAGGTATTTGCCAACAAAATCGTTAATATACGTACGAACGGTTGGTAAGGTTCCTCCCATATCCGTAGAACCTAATTTTGTTTTGGTCTGACTCTCAAAAACAGGTTCCATTACTTTAATTGCAATGGCTGAAATAATGGATTTCCGAATATCCGAAGCTTCATAGCCCTTGCCATAAAAATCTCTAATAGTTCTTACCAAGGCTTCTCTAAATGCAGCTTGGTGTGTACCTCCTTGGGTTGTATTTTGTCCGTTTACAAAAGAATGATATTCTTCGCTATACTGTGTTTTACTGTGTGTTATGGCAACCTCAATATCTTCTCCCTTAAGATGGATAACAGGGTAAAGCATATCATCTACATTGTTATTATCTTCTAGAAGGTCCTTTAATCCATGTTCAGAATGAAACTTTTCTCCATTAAAAAGGATAGTTAATCCTGGGTTTAGATATACATAATTTTTAAGCATGCGTTCCACATACTCGTTACGGTAGATGTATTTTTTAAATATAAG
>NZ_JADGES010000018.1 GCF_016744255.1 Maribacter sp. | reverse complement strand
CAGTACAAAACAAAAAAGCTGAACAATGATATCATTGTTCAGCTTTAATTAATAAATTTAATCCTTTAATAATCTGTATCGATTATTTAGGACGAGACATGCATTACAAATTATCTTCGTACAGGCGTAATCTGTTTTTTAAGGAATTTATTTCTTCTTGTAATTTTAGCTCTTTTTCAATGAGATTAAAAACAATATCAATGCCTTCTATATTTACATGCAATTCGTGATGGAGTCTAATTATTTTTTCAAGGTCACTTATTTTATCTTGATGAATGAATTTTTGCTGTTCAAACGTTTCCAATTTTATAAGTCCAATATTATCTAAATCATCAAAAAATGATATTTCTAATTTATAGAAGGAACAAAGGGTATCTATACGTATTAAATCTTGTAGTCCCATTTTATCGTAATTTTTGTAGTTCTGTAAACAACTCTTTTTCTTTATCACTTAATTTTGTTGGAATTTTTATGCGATAAGTGACTATTAAGTCGCCAAATTGATTGTCTTTTTTATACACAGGAAAACCTTTGCCTTTGAGTTTTATCTTTGTTCCATCGGGTGTTTCCGGGGCAATTTTTATTTTAACTTTTCCATTAAAAGTATCTACCGTTATTTCTCCTCCTAGAATAGAAGTATATAAATCTAAATCTACAGTGGCATATAAATTGTTTCCTTCTCTTTTAAATTGTGTGTGGTTTTTAATAAAAAATTTAATGTACAAATCTCCATTAATACCCCCGTTTATGCCTTTTCCACCTTTCCCTTTTATTTTAATAACCTGACCGTTCTCTACGCCCGAAGGAATAGTGAGCCTTATTTTAGCGCCGTTAACGGTTAATACTTGTTTATGGGTGGAATAAACATCTTTTAAATCTAATTGAAGTTCCGCATTAAAATCTTGGCCTTTAAAATTTCTGTTGCCTCGATTAGAAGAAGTTTTTGCTCGCCCAAACATGGATTCAAAATAATCAGAAAAATCTTGATCTGAGTAGCCACCATTGGCAGCCGAGTATCCCTGATGCTGTCTTTGGGCTTGTTGCTGTTGCTTTGCTTTTTCAAACTCCTCACCATGTTTCCAATCTTTTCCGTATTTGTCGTACTTCTTACGGTTTTCCGCATTACTTAATACTTCATTTGCTTCATTAATTTCCTTGAATTTTTTTTCGGCTTCTTTATTGTCAGGATTTAAATCTGGATGATATTTACGGGCTAATTTTCGATATGCTTTTTTAATGTCTTTCTCAGTAGCATTCTTTGGTATACCCAATATTTTATAATAATCTATAAAAGTCATTTATTGGATTTTTATTTTCTTAATTAACTCTACATTTTGGTTGTGTTTTGCACTGTAAGACATTACTAAAGTACCTTTTGTACCGTCTTTTGCTTCAATGGCAAAGAGTTCTGTTTCGTCTTCTGGGTTACTAATTCCCTCGAAACGAAAGGACTCGGAAATAACAAGGTCTTCTGGTACATATTCTCTCTTGGAATATAATGCAACGATATGTTTTTCTTCCGCTTTAAAGTCTTCGGAAAAACCTTTCTTTGTTAAAGTATTAACAGCTTGGGATAGTGTGTCGAAATTTGTTGTTTCCATCTTTTTGTAATTAGATATAACAATTGTATACCCTTAAATTTACGTTTTACTTAGCGATATTCCTCTTAATTTTAACATAATATTACTACAAATTAGCTTTTAGAGTAGGAGGAAAGCTTTTAAAAAAGAAAACCCCCAAAACGGATACGTTTTGGGGGTTTTACATAAATAGGTAGTGTTAATCTAACTCTAAATATTTCTCCATTATAGTTATTGCAGATTCTGATATTACAGTACCTGGGCCAAAAATAGCTGCTACTTTGCGTTCTAATAGATAATCATAATCTTGTTGTGGTATTACGCCACCGGCAAAAACCATAATATCTGGTCGGCCTAGCTTTTCTAATTCCCCAATTAATTGTGGAATTAAAGTTTTATGGCCAGCAGCTAAACTAGAAGCTCCTACAAAATGCACATCATTTTCTATAGCCTGTTTTGCTACTTCTTCTGGGGTTTGGAATAAAGAGCCCATATCTACATCGAAACCTAAATCGGCAAAACTAGAAGCAACTACTTTAGCACCTCTATCGTGCCCATCTTGCCCCATTTTTGCAATCATTACACGAGGTCTACGACCTTCTATCTCTGCAAATTTATCAGCCAATTTTTGGGCTTTTGCAAAAGTACTATCGTTATCTACTTCTTTACTATACACGCCGCTTATTAATTTAGTATCTGCCTTATGTCTTCCAAAATGGACTTCTAAAGCATCGGATATTTCACCTAATGTAGCAAAGTTTTCGGCAGCTTCAACAGCTAATTCTAATAAATTACCTTCTCCAGTTTCTGCACATTTAGATAAAGCAGCAATATTAGCATCTACGACAGCTTGGTCTCTATCTGCTTTCATTTTATTAATACGTGCAATCTGAGAGTCTCTAACGGCAGTGTTATCTACTTCTAATATTTCAATATTAGAAGGTTCATTTGTTTTAAATTTATTTACACCAACGAGTATATCCTTACCAGAATCTAAACGTGCTTGTTTACGAGCAGAAGCTTCTTCAATACGCATTTTAGGAACTCCGGTTTCAATCGCTTTTGCCATTCCGCCTAGTTCTTCTACTTCTTCAATAAGTTTCCAAGCTTTCTGGGCTATTTCTTGTGTTAAATACTCCACATAGTAAGAACCAGCCCAAGGATCCACCGCTTTTGTCATTTGGGTTTCATCTTGGATAAAGATTTGCGTATTACGTGCAATTCTTGCAGAGAAATCTGTTGGTAAAGCAATTGCTTCATCTAAGGCGTTAGTATGTAGGGATTGTGTTCCTCCTAAACTGGCAGCCATTGCCTCTATACAAGTACGAGCCACATTGTTAAATGGGTCTTGCTCACTTAAACTCCATCCAGAAGTTTGACTATGCGTACGCAAAGCCATAGATTTTGGGTTTTGTGGGTTGAATGTTTTTATAATTTTTGACCAAAGCATACGTGCAGCACGCATTTTTGCAATTTCCATAAAATGGTTCATACCTACTGCCCAGAAGAAAGATAGTCTGGGAGCAAACTCATCAATTTTTAAACCAGATTTTAATCCGGTTCGTATATATTCCATTCCATCTGCTAAAGTATATGCTAATTCAATATCTGCTGTAGCACCTGCTTCTTGCATGTGGTATCCACTAATAGAGATAGAATTAAACTTAGGCATATTTTTAGTGGTGTAATCAAAAATATCACCAATAATTTGCATGGATGGTGCTGGTGGGTATATGTATGTATTACGCACCATAAATTCTTTTAAAATATCATTCTGAATAGTACCAGAAAGCTTATCTAAAGAAACGCCTTGTTTTTTTGCAGCAGCAATATAGAATGCCATAATAGGTAATACGGCACCATTCATTGTCATGGAAACCGACATTTTATCTAACGGAATTTGGTCAAATAAAACCTGCATATCTAAAATAGAATCTATAGCAACGCCAGCTTTACCAACATCACCAGTAACACGAGGGTGATCCGAATCGTAACCACGGTGTGTAGCCAAATCAAAAGCAACAGAAAGTCCTTTTTGACCTGCGGCTAAGTTTCTTCTATAAAATGCATTAGATTCTTCGGCAGTTGAAAAACCTGCGTATTGACGTACTGTCCAAGGGCGCATAGCATACATTGCGCTATATGGGCCTCTTAAAAATGGAGGTACACCAGCAGTAAATTTTAAATGCTCAGCCTCTAGAATATCTTCTTTAGTAAAGTGTTTTTTTACAGGAATTCCTTCTGGAGTATTCCAAACAGCTTCCTTTCCTTTAGCAGCTTCCTTTTCTTCAACTGCGGTATTTAGTTTTAAATCTGAAAAATCGGGTCTCATACTGCTAATGGGTTTAAGATTTTCTGTATTTTATTTTGAATACTGGTAATCGTAACAAGTACATCGGAACGTAAATTAACACAACCATCTAATCCTGCGTCGGTTAATTCTTTCATTAAATCTCCAGTAGGGTTTCCTGCCAGTAATAAAATTTTGTCTTTACTTATCGCTCTAAAAGCTTGTATAAAGCTAAGAGCTTTTTCATCATAGTCTTGGTCTGAGCTACATATTACAACTACATGAGAGTCAGATTTTGCACTTGATTCTGCAGCTTGTTCTGCGCTTTCATGACTTTTTTCTTGTTGTACATTATAGCCACTTACACCAACAAAATCATAAGCAAATGCGGCTCTTGCTTTACGCATATTTAAGTTTCCAAAACTAGTAAGTTCTACAATGGGTCTAACTTTAGTTTGCTCAACCAATTCTTCTGTTTTTTTACGCATGGCTTCAATTTCTAGAGATGCTCTACGTGGTTTTAGAAGTTTACTATTTTTGTTAGTGTTTCCATTGGACAGTAGCTCAGAAGAAACTTTCTCCATTAGGTTAGGGTATTTATTAATACCAACCATTGGTAGTCGTCTTTGGCTTATTAGTTTTAATTTTTGCAATCTAATTTCTGCTACTTGCTCTTGAATTATTTCTTTTTCAAAAGCGGTATAGAAACCACCTTCAGCTTCAATAGTTTTAAATAGTTCTAAAGCTTTTTCTGCAATTGCTAATGATACTTCTTCTATATAATAAGACCCATCTACAGGGTTTGCTACTTTTCCGAAATAAGATTCTTCTTTTAGGATAGTGGTTATATTACCTGCTATTCGACTAGAAAAGTCTGATGCATCATTAAATTCGTTATCATAAGCATCTACTAAAACACCATCTACATTGCCTAAAATAGCAGACATAGCTTCGGTGGTTGCTCTTAATAAATTGGTATGTGCATCGGTAATAGATTTACTCCAAATAGATGTTTTAGCAAGTATAGTATGCTTAAACTCTTTAATCTCGTACTTTGTAGCAATTTCTTTTAAGAGGTTATTGAAAGCTCTGAATTTTCCGATTTCTACAAAGTATTCTAGGCCTATTGCAAATTTAAAATTAAGATTGTCAAAGATGTCTTGTGTGTTAACTCCTTTTTCAGAAAGTTTTTCTATTACATATACCAAAGAATTTAAGGTATAGGCAATTTCTTGTACTTGGTTGGCTCCTGAATCTAAATATTCACTGCCAGAAATAGTTAGTGCTTTATAATTGGGGTATTTTTCAACTAAAGAAAATACTTCAGCAGCTTCGCTAAATGCTTTCTTAGCAAATTCTCCTTTGGTAACATATTTAGAGATTAATTGAGTGTCTACAAAACCTTTAAGGTTGTTAGCTTTTACTTTACTGCTTTTAACATGTGCTATAAAATTTTGGACAAATGTTGCTGCGTTTTTCTTTATAGTAAACGAAACGGTAATTTTGTTTAAGTCTATATCTTTTAAAAGTCGGGCAGGAGCCATATTGCCTTTAACGATAAAAAGAATACCATTATGACCTTCTTTTATAGCGTCTAAAGCCAAAGCGTTTCCTCTTTTTTCCGAAGAAACATAAATACTTCTATAGTTTACTAAAGTTTGGGAGTTTTCTCCTGTATTTTTTAAATACTCTTTAGCATCTTCAGTATTATAAAGAGGCTGAATATTAATTTTACTTAAGTTTTTCCAAACTAATTTCTTATTAAAATCAGCACCTTTTAAATCTACGGTAACCCTTTCCATCCATTTCTCCTTGGTAACAGTCTCAAAACCGGTGAAGAGTTTTTTATTTGTATTATTTGTATTATTCATAATATCATTCATTAAAGAAGGTTAAATTACTTAACCATTAGACTACTTCCAAATCTTTCGAAAATTGCTTGATCTAATCCTTCTCTATGATCAGGGTGTGCAATATCTCTTAAAGATTGTGCTCTTTGTTTTAAAGTTCTACCAAATAACTCTGCTACACCATATTCCGTTGCAACAAATCTAGCATGTGCACGTGTTGTAACCACTCCAGCACCAGGTTTAAGTGCTGGTACAATTTTAGATACACCTTTAAGCGTTGTAGAGGTAACAGCAATAATTGGTTTTCCTCCTTGAGAAAGAGCAGCACCACGCATAAAATCCATTTGACCACCAACACCAGAGAACATTCTAGTACCTATAGAATCGGCACAAACTTGACCAGTGAAATCTATTTCGATGGCAGAGTTTATAGCAGTAACCTTAGGGTTTTGGCGTATAATAGCTGTGTCATTTACATAAGCAATATCTAACATTTCAATTTCAGGGTTATCATCCATAAAATCGTATAGGCGTCTGGTTCCCATTGCAAATCCTGAAATAATTTTATTTGGATTTATTTTCTTTTTAGAGCCATTAACGATTCCTTTTTCTACTAAATCTACGATTCCTTCCGAAAACATTTCAGTATGTATTCCTAAATCTTTATGGTTATGTAAGTACGTTAATACAGCATTAGGAATACCACCAATCCCCATTTGTAGGGTAGCGCCATCTTCAATAATCTCGGCAATATTTTTTCCTATTGCTTCTTCTTCTTTAGAGGGAGCAACAAATTTCATTTCGTGTATTTCTTCCTCTACAAGAACGCAAGCATGGAACTGGTTTAAATGAACAATAGCATCTCCGAAAGTTCGTGGCATTCTTGGGTTTATCTGGGCAATCACTTTTTTTCCTTTTTCTATAGCAGAAATAACGATATCTACAGAGACACCTAAAGAACAGAAACCATGTTTATCTGGTGGTGAAACATTAACAAGAACTACATCTAAGTCCATATATCCTTGACGAAAAAGACTTGGAATATCACTTAAAAATATAGGAATATAATCTACGGTATTACCTACCATTTTCCGAACATTACCACCGATAAAAAAAGCGCTAGTTCTAAAGCTTTCTTTTAAAGATGGATCTGTATAGCCACATTCTCCTTCGGTATGTAAGTGAACAATTTCTACTCCTTTTAATTGAGGGCCATGTTTTACCATAGCTTTAATTAAAGTCTGTGGAGTTGCTGAACCGCCTTGAATTAATACTCTATTTCCGGATTTTATAAGTTTTACAGCTTCATCAGCTGACATTACATTTGGTATTTTCATGGTAGTAAATATTTGTTGTTATGCTAAAAAAATTATGTTGTTTTATCCTAAGAAACTTAAAATAATACCCGCCGCAATTGCAGAACCAATTACACCCGATACGTTTGGTGCCATGGCATGCATTAATAAATAGTTAGATGGGTCCGATTTTAAAGCCTCCGCATGGACAACTCTGGCACTATCTGGTACTGCCGAAACACCTGCGGCACCGATTAATGGATTTATTTTGTTGTCTCCTTTTAAGAATAGATTCATGAATTTGGCAAAAAATAATCCTCCCATAGTTGCTATGACAAAGGATATTGCTCCTAGGCCAAATATTAACATGGAATCTTTAGTTATGAATATATCTGCTTGTGTCGATGCTCCTACAGTTACCCCTAATAATATGGTAACAATATCAATTAATTTGGTACGAGCAGTATCTGCTAAACGCTCTGTTCTACCAGATTCTTTTAGTAAGTTACCAAAGAACAACATTCCTAATAATGGTAATGCACTAGGAGAAATAAATGTAGTTAACAATAAGGCTACTACGGGGAAAATCATTTTTTCTTTTTGAGAAACCGCTCTTGGTGGTTTCATTTTAATTTTACGATCTTCTTTATTTACCAGTAAGCGCATTATTGGGGGTTGAATTACTGGAACCAAAGCCATGTAAGAGTATGCGGCAATGGCAATAGGGCCAATAAGGTTTTTAACGGTAGTACCATCTGGAAGAAGGTTAATACCATTTGCAAGTTTGGACGAAAGGAAAATAGCAGTAGGGCCATCTGCACCACCAATGATACCAATTGCGCCAGCTTCTGGAAGGTTAAATCCTAAATATAAAGCTCCTAGAAATGTAGCAAATACGCCTATTTGAGCAGCTGCACCTAATAACATTAGTTTAGGATTGGCAATAAGGGACGAAAAATCTGTCATGGCACCAATACCTAAAAATATCAAAGGCGGATATATTCCTTTTACTACTCCAAAATAGAGATAGTTAAAGACAGAACCTGCCTCATATATACCCGTTTGGTTTCCTGGGACAAATGGAATATTACCTAGAATAACACCCGTGCCAATAGGGATTAGTAGTAGGGGCTCATAATCGTATTTAATACCAAGGTAAATAAAGACAATTCCTATAAGAATCATTATTATATTACCCCATGTTGCATTAGCAAAACCTGTGTATTGATAAAATTGGCTTATGCCTTTAAATGCATCCGAATAAAAAGATTCTCCATCTTCTTGTGGTGTTTCATTGGCTGCAACAGAAGTGTTATTAAAATCTGGACTGTTAGTAGTACTAAATAGTAAAGGTCTTACAAATAATAGAACAGAAAGAACACTAAAAAGAATTATTAATTTTTTCATTTGTTTATGCTTTAAGAGCCATTTTCTTTTCTCTTTAGATGTAAGAAAATGGATGCTCTAATTTTTATTCTAGTTCTATCATTACTTCATTTTGCAATACTTGCTGCCCAACGGCTATATTCATAGCGGTTACTGTACCAGCTTTTTCTGCAACAATATTGTTTTCCATTTTCATGGCTTCTAGTATTAAAAGGGAATCACCGACTTTAATAACATCTCCTATTTTAATATTTAGACTAAGTATAGTTCCAGGAATAGGAGCTACAATTTTAGTTTTAGAAGAAGTAGGGTTTACTTTAAGAGGCTCTGCGGGTCTTTTAGAAGCTGCACGAACTAGAGTAGGGGTTTTTTTAGATTTAATATCCTTATCCATTTCTACGGCGTAAGAAGTTCCGTTTACTTCTAGTTCTATTTTGTTATTTTCTTGAGAAACAATTTTAACCTTGTAACTGTTTTCGTTTATTTTAAATGCAAAGTTTTTCATTAGTTGTATTTTTTTGCTACTCGGTTTATTTTAGTCTATTTTGAATACCATATATTTTGGAGCTCCAAGGAGAATACAATTTTCTTGCTTGTTTAATAGTTAAGACGGCATTCTCATTATCATGCTGCTCATTTAAATACATGTGTAGCGCTAAAGATATGGCTGCGGCTATTTCACCGGTAAACTCCTTATCTGCTTCTACTTTAATATCCTTTATTTTTTTCTCTCTTCCTTTGGTTATAATCTTATATAGATATAGCATAACCGGTAGCCCATGCTGAAAGAATAAAGAGAGTGTTAAAAGCGCACTGAATACAATTACTAACCCAGTGATTAGTATAATGTAGCCTTGGCTTATTTGGTCTGTAAATAATAATATATTTGCCATTATAATGGGATATTAGAGTGTTTTTTAGGAGGGTTTACTTCTTTCTTGTTACTAAGTAATTCTAGAGCTCTAACAATTCTAAATCTTGTGTTTCTTGGCTCAATAACATCATCAATAAATCCGTATTTAGCAGCTACATAAGGATTAGCAAATTTGGTATTATACTCATCCTCTTTTTTCTCTATGTATTCTTGTTTTTCATTGGCATCTTCTATTTTTCTAATATTAGAACCTTCTAAGACTTCTACAGCTCCTTTAGCACCCATAACTGCTATCTCTGCAGTTGGCCATGCATAATTTAAATCGCCACGAAGTTGCTTACAACTCATTACATCATGAGCACCGCCATAAGATTTACGTAGTGTAATGGTAACTTTAGGAACAGTTGCTTCACCATAAGCAAATAACAGTTTTGCACCGTGTAGAATTATACCTGCATATTCTTGACCTGTACCTGGTAAAAATCCTGGTACATCTACTAGAGTTACAATAGGAATATTAAATGCATCGCAGAAACGAACAAAACGAGCAGCTTTTCTAGATGCTTCACAATCTAAAACACCAGCAAAATATTTAGGCTGGTTAGCCACAATACCCACAGGGTGGCCATTAAAACGAGCAAAGCCCACCGTAATGTTACGTGCATAATTTCTATGTACTTCTGTAAATTCTCCATTATCCGTTATAACAGAAATAACATCTACAATATCATAAGGTTGATTAGGATTTTCTGGTATAATATCATTCAGAATATCATCTAATCTATCAATAGGGTCCGAACATTTAATAGATGGTGGATCTTCCAAATTATTGCTAGGAAGGTAGCTCATTAATTTTCTTACCAAAAGAAGGTTTTCTTCATCGTTTTCTGCTAAAAAGTGAGAGACACCAGATTTTGTAGAGTGAATTTGAGCACCACCTAGTTCTTCTGTAGTTACAACCTCACCAGTAACGGACTTAACCACTTTAGGACCTGTAACAAACATATAACTTGTTTGGTCCGTCATTATAGTAAAATCAGTTAAGGCAGGCGAATAAACAGCACCACCAGCACAGGGACCTAATATGGAAGATATTTGAGGAATAACTCCAGAAGCCATTATATTACGTTGAAAAATCTCTGCATAACCAGCAAGTGAACGAACACCTTCTTGAATACGAGCACCACCACTATCATTAAGACCAATAACAGGGACACCAATTTTCATTGCCATATCCATTATTTTACAAATTTTTAGAGCATAAGTCTCTGATAATGAACCTCCAAACACCGTAAAATCTTGAGAGAATACATACACTATTCTTCCGTCTATAGTACCGTGACCGGTTATTACACCATCGGAAAGATAAACCTGTTTATCTAAACCAAAAGATTTGGTTCTATGGGTAACAAACATATCAAACTCTTCAAAACTATCTTCATCTAAAAGAATGTCAATTCGTTCCCGGGCTGTTAATTTTCCTTTAGAGTGCTGGGAATCAATTCTTTTTTCACCACCACCGAGTTTTGCTTTTGCTCTTTTCTCAATGAGCTCATTAATTTTATCTTGATTTGCCATCGTAATATATTGGGTTACTTGCTTATTAAAAAGGGTGTTATTTTTTAGGTTTTGAGCATAATTCGGTAAGAACGCCTAATGTAGATTTTGGATGAAGGAATCCTATTTCTAATCCTTCTGCTCCTTTTCTAGAAACCTTATCTATTAATTGTACGCCTCTTTCTTCTGCTACTTGTAATGCTTTTGTTGCATCGTCTACGGCAAAAGCAATATGATGAATTCCTTGTCCTTTTTTTGCTATGAATTTGCCAATAGGGCCATCCGGGGAAGTACTTTCTAGAAGTTCAATTTTTGTGGATCCTACCAAGAAAAAAGCTGTTTTTACTTTTTGATCAGTAACCTCTTCTACAGAATAACATTTAAGGCCGAGCACCCCTTCATAATATTTTATAGAATCTTCTAAGTTATCTACTGCAATTCCTAAATGCTCAATATGAGATATGTTCATAATTCGTGTGTTTTTATATGTGTTATTAGGTTCCTTTATTAATACACCACAAAATTAGAAGTAAGGGGTTGCGAGTTATATGACAGAAATCATATAATCAAAAAACTTACGATATCGATATCGTAAACGTAAATCGTATTGTTTATGGGTTTTACGGAGGTTTCAGGAGTTTTCTTAAATAAATTATTAGAATATTTTTAGCGATTTATTTCGCTAGATTTTTATTCTAAAAAGGTATTTACTCCAGTTTTAATATAATAGGATTAAAAGCTTTTGAGGCTATTATTACTTTATCTCCAGGACCTAAATTTTGAATTTCAGATTCTTGTGCAATCACTTTTACTATTTCGGAGAAAATAAGAACACGGACAATGAATACAACATCTTCCTTTTCTATGGATATAATTTCTCCTGTAAACTTAAATTTGCCACTTACTTTTTTGGAGATAAATACTTCCGATGGTGTACCTTCTTGGATTAAAAGGCCATCTTTTAAAACAAAAACCCAATCCGATAGCTTATAGATTTCACCAATATCATGACTTATTAGTATGGTGGTTAAACTATATTTCTTATGAACCTTTAAGATGTAGTCTTGTAGTTTTAATCGTATAGTACTATCTAGAGCAGAAAGAGGCTCATCTAGTAATAGTATTTCTGGTTTTTGAACAAGAGCTCTTGCTAATGCTACTCTTTGTTTTTGTCCTCCAGAAAGCGTGTCTGGTTTTCTGCCTTTAAGTTGGTCTAGCTCCATTATGGTTAGGAGCTCGGTAATAATATTGCTCTTTTGGTTTTTATGAAGCGCAAACTCTAAGTTCTGTAGTACACTCATATGGGGGAAAAGAGCATAATCCTGAAAAACATACCCAATTTTTCTAAGCTGAGGTTTTAGATTTATATCTTTATCTGTACTAAACCAGGTAGTATCATTAACCGTAATAACCCCTTCTCCTGGTTTTAAGAGTCCAGAGAGCATTCTTAATGTAGATGTTTTTCCTACTCCAGATGGGCCATATAAAGTTACCAATTGCCCTTTGTTAATTCTTAAATTAAGGTTTAGTAGCATTTTGCCATCGGTAGATTGTAATTCTTTTTGAATATTAAGCGCAATCATTTCCTAGATTTTTTTAAGTATCCGCCATTAATTAAATATACCATTAAAAGAATACAAAAGGTTATAGCAAAAAGCACTAGCGAGTAAGAGTTAGCGGCACTATAATTTAGTGCTTCTACCTCATCATAAATTGCTATGGAAGCCACTTTTGTTTCTCCAGGAATATTACCACCAATCATTAGTACAACACCAAATTCGCCTATGGTATGTGCAAAAGAAAGAACAATACCGGTTAATAAAGAAGATTTTATATTCGGAAGAAGAACACGGATTAAAGTAGAAAATTTAGATTTTCCCATAACATATGCAGCTTCTTTTAAAGAAGGAGAAATGCTGTATAGTCCAGATTGAATAGGGTGTACCATAAAGGGCAAGCTATAAAAGATAGATGCTATAACCAGCCCAGGGAATGAAAAAAGCAATTTAATTCCCAAAGTGCCATTTAACCAATCTCCTAAAGCATTATTAGGACTAAAAGCAACAAGAAAATAAAACCCTAGAACTGTTGGGGGTAATACCAAAGGCATACTTACCAGTGTTTCTATAATAGGTTTAATTCTAGATTTAGAATAGGCTAACCAATAGCACAAGGGAATAGCTATAATGAGTAACAACACTGTTGTTACTAGTGCTAATTTAAAGGTTAGTATTAAAGGTTCCCAATTCATGTGTTAGAAAGCATTATTTCATTTAATTTAATTAGGGCGGTAACTTTTAGGTCTATTTTTAAGTTTAAATCGGTTATTGCATCGGTACTTATTATGGTGGTTAAATCCCCAGCAGAAGTTGCCAAATTTACTTTGCTTAAAAGAGCTCCTTTTTCAATAGACTTTATAGTTCCCAAAATGCTATTTTGCACACTACTCTTACTATTTTGGTCTATAGAAATAATAACTTCTGTTTCTTTAAAAAGTACTGCTATTTCATTATTTATATGTAAGAATGATGCTGTTTTTGGAGTTTCTACTACAATAGACTTAAGTTTTATTTTATCATTAATTTGAATAGTAATTATAGACAGATTTCCTTTGGTATTTATATGGCTTATATTTCCTTTAAAACTATTCATATATAGAATATCCAAATTTTGTTAACGTAAGTTGTGCTTCTTTCGAAGAAAGGTAGGAATAAAAATTTTTGGCTTTTTTATTGCTTTCTGCTTCTTTATTTATAACTATAACACATTGTTTAATAGGGCGGTAAGTGTTGGTGTCTAAAGCAACCCAATTACCTTTTTTTTTTATTTTTTCTGATGTTATGGTAGACATTGCCGTAAAACCTATTTCTGCTGCTTGCGAATGAATAAATTGATTGGTTTGCGATATACTTTCACCAATTACAAATTTGTGCATTAGTAACTCTTTTAAATTGTAATATGATAAAACGTCTTCTGTAGCTCTTCCATATGGAGCTGTTTTAGGATTAGCAATGGCAATATGTTGTATAGCGTCTTTTTTTAAAAAGGAAATAGATGGTGTAATTTTTGAATTCGCACTCCAAAGAACCAATTTTCCATAAGCATATACTTTTGGAGGGGTTATAGCATAACCAGATTTATAAATTTCTTCGGGATATTTCATATCAGCAGATACCAATATATTATATGGGGCGCCTGCTTTTATTTGTGCGGTTAGCTTACCCGAAGAACTTACTACTAATTGGCATTTTATTCCTGTTTTTTTAGTGAAATCCTCTACTAGCAATTGCATAGCTTCTTGCATATTAGCAGCCGTTGCAATTAGGATAGGTTTTTCGTTACTATCTTGTTTGCAAGAAATAGTAAAAACGCTAAAAATACAAAACAGACAAGAATAAAAAAAAGACCTTATCATGCTTTTATAACTTAAATTTTGTTTTAAAACTAATCAATTACGTTAGTTGTGGTAATATAAAAATTAGGATCAATTTTAAGTGTAGATACATCCATTTTAAAGGATTTCGTATTCCAATTTTCTGAAGGGTGAATCCAAAACGCTTTTTCTTTTATAAATACGCGCAGTGGCATGGTAAACCCAGGGATAACATTGGTATATCTGTATTTTAAGGAGTTGCCCTCTATGGTATATTGCAATTTTGGGATTTTAGTAGTTCTTAAATATTGGTCAAAAAAGGAAGTTAAATCCTTTTTGGTATGTCTGCATAAATAATCTTCTATATCTTGGGTAGTTACTGTGGTATGATAAAAATCTTTGTTTAGCCCTCTTAATACGGTTCTCCACAAACTATCATTGTTTACTATTTGTCGTAAAGTATGTAGCATATTAGAGCCTTTGTAATACATATCTTTGGAACCTCCTGTATTTACGTTATAAGGGCCTATTATGGGTTTGTCATTAACTATGTTTTTACGTAAGCCTATTACGTATTCGGAGGAGGCCTTGGAACCGTAGTAATAATCTAGAAAAAGGTTTTCTGAGTAACTGGTAAATCCTTCATGAATCCACATGTCGGCAATGTCTTTATTGGTTATATTATTAGCAAACCACTCATGACCAGCTTCGTGAATTATTAAAAAGTCGAACTTTAATCCCCAGCCGCTACCAGATAAATCTTTTCCTAAGTATCCTTTTTTATATTTATTACCGTAGGTTACGGAGCTTTGGTGTTCCATACCTAAATAAGGAACTTCTACTAATTTAAAACTGTCTTCATAAAAAGGATAAGGTCCAAACCAATGCTCAAAGGCTTTCATCATTTTTGGAGCATCTGTAAAATGAATTTTGGCTTTTTCTAGATTATCTCTTAGTACATAATAATCCATGTCTAATTTCCCTTTTTCACCGTCAAAGACTTCACCAAAATGAACATAATCGCCAATATTTACATTTACACCGTAATTATTAATTGGGTTACTTACAAACCAATGGTAGGTATTGGTTTTTTTATGTTTTTCTATTTTTCTAAGGCGCCCATTAGAGACATTCATTAGCCCTTTAGGAACGGTAACACTAATTGCCATACTGTCTACTTCATCATACATATGGTCTTTGTTTGGCCACCAAACACTAGCTCCTAAGCCTTGACAACTAGTTGCTACAAAATGTTTGTTATTTTCATCTTTTTTCCAAGAGAAACCTCCATCCCAAGGTGCTCTAATGGCTTCTTTTGGGTGTCCTGAATAGGTTACTGTTAGTTCATTAAATTGCCCTTTTTCTTGCTTTTTTTGAAGAGTTATAAAATGCGCGTTTCCATTAGAAGCTACTTTTAACTCTTTACCGTCTTGTGTTACTTTTTCAATTATTAATGGGGGCTGTAAGTCTATTTGAAGTGTTTGTTTTTCATCTAATACCTTATATCGTATTAAATTACTACCACTAATGTATTTTTCATCGGGCTTTACTTCAAGTTTTAGGTGGTAATAGTTTAAATCCCACCAAGCTCTTTCAGGAGTAATACTACCTCTTAAAGTATCTTGCTCTGTAAAAGTGTTTTTAGAAGAAAGAAGTTCTTGCGATTGTACTGATATAAAAGCGAATAAGAGAGTTAAATATGTGAGTGTTTTCATTTTATAAAAATTTGTTATCTAAAAATAGCATTTGGAAAGGTAATAAAACTTTCTTGACCGTTTGCACCTATAGATGCTATGCCAAAGAAATAATTATCAATAACAATACCATTTAAAGTGTATTGTAGTACATTGCCTACAGGTTTGCTATAATCCCAAGTAGGTGAAGTAGTGTCTCTCCAATAAATTTTATACCCTACGGCACCATCTACTTTACTCCATTTAAATTTAGCTGCGGGTTCTACAATACCACCAATTTCTACTTTTTTGGGGGCAGGAGGAGCCCATGCGATAGATGCTAAACTAATGGCATTTACAGCTGTAAGTTTTTTGTTGTATTCAAAATTTACATGGCTTACAACATCTCCGTAAGCAATGCCATTTTCTGTTCTAATATCTTGGTGTTGTTGGGTATAGTTTTCATGGGCTTCCATAATACGAATTCCAGCAAAACCAGCATCATTAAAAGGTCTATGATGGCCACCACGACCAAAACGATCTAGTCTATAAATTAGCATGGGATTCATTTCTGGCATATATTTTTTGGTGGTTTTATAAACATAACGTGCCAATTGTCTAGAAATACCATCTACTTCGCCACCATAAAACCTACGTGCTTTTCTTTCTTTTTCTGTTTCGGTAGGAGGAACAGGTTCAGAGAATATTCTAAAATCACGATTACTAATCACTCCATTTACTCCTGTAATATTACCAATCATATCATTATTTAATATGCCAATAATTTCCCAGCCTTTTTCTTTTGCATGCGCAGCCAAACCCTTGCCTCCGAAAAGGCCCTGTTCTTCTCCAGATAAACCAACATAAATAATACTATTCTCAAAACTATATTTAGATAATACCCTAGCGGCCTCTAAAGTACCCGCCATACCAGAAGCATTATCATTGGCTCCAGGAGAATCAGAGGTGTAATTGTTGGGGTCGCTGACTCTAGAATCTATATCGCCACTCATAATAATATAGCGATTGGGGTATTTTGTTCCTTTTTGAATGGCCAAAACATTCACCACCCAAACGTCTTTTGTAATCCTATCGTTTTCACCCTTTTTCACCAAGTTTTTTTGGTAGGTTACTTCCAAGCAGTTATTACAATCTTCCCCTGTTTTTTGGAACTCCTTTTTAATCCATCTTCTGGCAGCGCCAATACCTCTGGTTTTTGATATGGTATCGCTTAAGGTATGTCTTGTGCCAAAATTAGCAAGAGTGGTAACATCATTTTTAATTCTTTCCGCAGAAACGGAATTAACAATAGCATAAATATCTGCTTCTTTTTGAGCTAGACAAGTGTTAGATAAGACGAATAGTCCTAATAAAATTAGTAATCTCATAGCGTTGTTTTAATTAGACTTTTCTAAGATACGGTATCTTAAATTAATTTAATTAAAGAAAACGGTAGGCGGTTTTTTTGTAAAACCAATAACACCTATTACAGACCCCATAGCTAATAGCAGATATAAATAATTTAGGAAGTATTATGGTAGATAAAAAAGAGAGTAACTCAATACTCAGTATACTAAAACCTATACAATTTGTAATGGTTAAGCTTGTTGCTTTTAGTTTTGTGGGACTGCTTGAGCCACTACGTTAGAAAACGGTAGGGAATATGTAGTTACGGCCATACTCCAAATGCACCAACTTATTATAAATGAAGGAAGTAGAAAGTTGAAATAATAAGGGGAAACCAAGTGAAAATGACAGGAAATTAGTAAAGCCGTTAGGGTTACTTTGTAGCTTCTAAAACGTTTGGGATATTATGCCACTATGAATACACGAAAACCCTCCAAAAGCAATTACTATTCTCGTTGTTAACGAAATAGAAAAAGAATTGGAGTTTATTTGGTTGTAGGTTTTAATGGCTAGAGGGGGTAAATGTTCAAAAGGCATATAGCTCCTACATGTGGACAAAATATCCGATTACTGCCTTTTAAAACGGTTTAATTTAAATAAACCCTTTGTTTCTTTAAATTGCAACTTGCTAGCTGGGTAAACTACCTCGGGGCAATCCCACGAGGCATTGGTAGGAAAACAACCTTAAAATTTCGAGGCAAACCTCGGAGCATTTAAATCTCGATTATCGAGTAAAAATCAAAATGATTTAGCTAGAATTTTATCGGCTACATTTATTAAGTGCTTAGGCAACAGACTAGTTATTTCACAAATTTTTGTATCAGCTCTCTTACCTTTTTAGTATTTGCTACAAAATATTTTGCTTGGGTTTTTTGTCTTCCTACTTTTATAGAAATAGTGCTTTCTGGTAGTTCTTCAAACATATATTCATCTGTCCAATCATCTCCCATCGCGAAAATAAAGTCAAAATTAGATTCGCTAAGAACTCTAACGGCAGCTCTACCTTTGTTTACATTACTGCTTTTAACTTCCATAACCTTGTTACCATTTAATACGCTAAGGCTGTCATTACTAGTTAAACTAGTCAGTACTGTGTTCAATTCCGTAGCACGTTTTTCTCCAAAATCAGGGTCGGTATTACGATAATGCCAAGCTAAAGAGTAATTTTTTTCTTCAATAAAAGAACCAGGAGTACGATCCACAAAAGATTCTAAAACAGGTTTTATTTTATGCATCCAATCCGATTTTACTTTCTCTAGCATAGAGAATTCCTCACCGTTTCTAGAGATCCAAACTCCATGTTCCACAATCATATTATATTTTTTATGTAAGAACCATTTGGTAAAAGTTTGTTTATCTCTACCACTTATTAAAAATAGGGTCGTGTTTTTTTGATTGTGTATTTTATCCAATACTTCATAAAGTGCTTCGTCAGGAGAGGCTTTTTGGGGATCTACATGAAAATCAGCTAGGGTGCCATCATAATCTAAAAAGATGAGACGATTTTTTGCTTTTTTATAATCTTGGATAATATGTTTTAGAATTTGATTATCCATTTTTTTAGAAACAAACGCTTCGTTATTTTTCATTTGATTCTTAAGAGCGTTCATAAACTCTCTAGCCCATACTTCTACATTATAGCGTTCCAGTCTTTTTTGTAAAAACATATTACGTGCCATTTGCTCTTTTTTAGGCATGGTAATGGCTTTTTTAAGAGTCTCTGCTTGGTGCTCAAAATTATTAGGGTTAATGAGTAATGCTTCATTCATTTCATAAGCAGAACCAGCCATTTCACTTAAGATAAGAACTCCTGTTTTATCTGTTCTTGTAGCAATATATTCTTTGGCGACTAAGTTCATTCCATCCCTAAGTGGTGTTAACCAAGCAATATCACTAGAAGTATATAAATCGATTAAATTTTTAAAAGGCATAGAACGATAAAAATACCAAATGGGAGTCCAGTTCACGGTAGATAATTCGCCATTTAAGCGACCAACTAATTCGTCTATTTCTTTTTTTAGTAGTTTATATTGAGGTACATTGGATCTAGACGGAACGGCTAATATCACCAAGCGTACCTTTTCTTTATACTCCGGATATTTATTTAGAAAATATTCGAAAGCAGAAATTCTTTTAGCTATCCCTTTACTATAATCCAAGCGATCTATCGATAGAATTAATTTGGTATCGGGGGCTGATATTTTATGGTCGTCTAGACGTTTTTGTAGTATAGAACGGTTTTCTGGAGCTAAAGCATTGTGAGTAATAGCGGCATCGTGGAATTTTTTGTAATCAATTCCCATAGGGAAAGAGTCCACTTTTACTATTCTGTTACCTGTATTTATATCGTTAAAACTAACTTCTAATCCTAACAATCTTCGTACAGAACTTAAAAAATGACGTTCGTAGTCATAGGTATGAAAACCAATTAAATCGGCACCTAAAAGCCCAGTTAAAAGTTCTTCGCGCCACGGTAGCGTTCTAAATATTTCATAGGAAGGAAAAGGAATATGTAAAAAGAAACCAATAGCAGCATTAGGTTTTTTTTCTTTCACCATTTGAGGTACCAACATTAATTGGTAATCATGGATCCATATAATATCGTCATCGTTAGATTTTGCTATAATGGCATCTGCAAATTTTTGATTAACAGCTTTGTAAGACTCCCAGAAGCTAAGTTCAAACTCGGTATATTCCATAAAATAATGAAACAGGGGCCAAATGGTTCTATTGCTAAAACCAAAATAATATCCTTCCATTTCTTGTTGAGAAAGGTTTACTCTAGAGCAATTATGCTCTGCTAAAGCTTCATCAATAGCATTGTTTAATTGTGCTGGTGTTTCTTCATCCGTAAGTCCAGACCATCCTATCCATAGGCTTTCCCCGCTGTTGTGTATCGATTTCATTCCTGTGGCGAGACCTCCAACACTAGGGGTGGCAACAATGCCTCCTTCAGAAATTTGTAATTGCACTGGTAGTCTATTAGAAATTATTATAGTTTTACTCATGAAGCAAATTTTATCGGAAATTTATAATATTTTTCCTACAATTACGATATTGTACTAGAGTATCTAGGGCTCTCAAAATTACTTTAATAAGAAATTATGGACAACTTAAATTACGGAATAATTGGAAATTGTAGAAGCGCGGCTATAATTTCGAACACAGGTTCATTAGATTGGTGTTGTCTTCCTGAATTTGATTCTTCCTCAGTATTCGCAAAAATACTAGACGAAGAAAAAGGAGGGAGCTTCGAAATTTTAGTAGATTCATCATACTCTATTTCTCAGAGTTACGAGCCACAGACTTGCATATTAATAACCACTTATAATAATGGAGAAGACGCTTTTGAAGTACATGATTTTATGCCAAGGTACTATAAAAACAAAGAAGATTACCATGCACCACCTGAAGTAGTTAGATATTTAAAACATAAGTTTGGAAGACCAGTATTTTCGATAAAGTATGACCCTAAATTGGAATATGCTAAAGGGATAACAAATTCATATGTAAAGGATGATTTTATAGTAAGTCTTACAAACCAAGAACAGTTCGATACTTTATTTATGTATACTTCTTTTGATAAAGAAGAGGTTTTAAATGGAGAAGAAATATTGCTTAAAAGAGATGGTTATTTTTTAATATCCTATAATGAAAAACTCTTCGTACCAGATTTACATAAGGTATATTTAGATTTAGAGCGGACTAAGATTTATTGGTTAAATTGGGTAGATCGTACGCCTACTTACAGTAAATTTAATGCACAAATAATACGTAGTGCTCTTACGTTAAAGATGTTAACTTACGATAAGACAGGGGCTGTTTTAGCTGCGGTAACCACTTCTTTACCAGAAACAATAGGAGAGGTTCGGAATTGGGATTATCGTTTCTGTTGGATTCGCGATGCTTCTATGGTAATAAAGGTAGTTTCTGAATTGGGACATAAAAATTCTGCCAAAAGATATCTACAGTTTATTATTGATTTAATGCCAGATAAGAATGAAAAACTACAGATAATGTACGGTATTAATAAGCAAAAGAAGCTTACCGAAGAAACCTTGGATCATTTAGATGGTTACAAAGGTTCTAAGCCTGTTCGTGTTGGTAATGCAGCGTACAAACAAACTCAGAATGATATTTATGGCATTCTTATGGATGTTATTTATGAGCAATTAGTAAAGTTTGGTACTAATCTAGAAAACGGAGAAGAACTCTGGGGTATTACCAAGGGGATTGTTTGGATTGTAAATAAACACTGGAAAGAAGCCGATAAAGGTATTTGGGAGTTTAGAGCGGAAGACAGGCATTTTACATTTTCTAAAGTACTATGTTGGGTAGCTATAGATCGTGCTATAAAAATCGCAGGAATCTTTGGTAAAACAGGTAAAGTTAAGCAATGGAGGCTTTTAGAAAAAGAAATTAGAGAAGACATTCATAAGAATGCTTGGAATCCAGAAGTGAAATCTTTTGTGCAATCGTATGGAGCTAAAGATTTAGATGCTAGTGTTTTACTTATGGAATCTTATGGGTTTATAGAAGCAAAAGACCCTAAATTTGTAAGTACAGTAAAAGCTATTGAAAAAGAACTTAGTAATGATGGCTTACTATATAGGTATAAAAATGAAGACGATTTTGGATTACCATCTTCTTCCTTTACGATATGTACTTTTTGGTTTATAAACAGTTTATTTAAAATAGGAGAAGAAGAAAAGGCTTTAGATTTATTTAATAAATTACTTGGTTATAGTAACCATTTAGGGTTATTCAGTGAGGATATAGATTTTAAAACAAAGAGACTCCTAGGGAATTTTCCGCAGGCGTATTCTCATTTGGCTATGATAGAATGTGCTATTCTTTTCTCTAAAAAGAATGATGAGCAAAAGATTTTAGAGAATATACAATAGTCTGTATTGAATCTGATAAAACACATAGTTTTTTTTAGAATAGACATAAGAGTTTATTATTAAAACCCCTTCCAAAACTAGTTTTGGAAGGGGTTTTTCTGTAAAAAGGGAAGCAATACAAACATACATTTCACTTGTAAAAAGTATCCTTAATTTAGAATAAATCAATAGAGAATCTTTATAGCATTTACGCTATCTTTTATTAATTTTATACCTACGAATAGTAAGATATAGCATAATGAAGATAACAAATTTAATTGGAGGAATTTTAGTGATAAGCCTTCTTTGGTCTTGCCAAGAAAAGGTAAAAGAAAGTAAACCTTTGAACAAAAAAGAAACCTTTGAGTATGTGGTGGATGAATTTGCCGATATTAAGGTTTTAAATTACCAAATACCAGGTTTTGAAGAGCTTACCTTAAAGGAAAAGAAATTGGTTTATTACCTAACACAAGCAGGGCTCTCTGGTAGAGATATTATTTGGGATCAAAATTACCGTCATAATTTAGAAGTTAGAACGGCTTTAGAGAATATTTATACCTCTTTTAGCGGAGATAAAAACTCTGGGGATTGGCATTCTTTTGAGGAATATTTAAAAAGAGTGTGGTTCTCTAATGGTATACACCATCATTATTCCAATGACAAAATAAAACCAAGGTTTGGTAAAGGGTATTTAGAGCAGTTATTAAAGGATACGAATACAACTTTAAGTGAAAATGTAGTGGGAGTTATTTTTAATGATGAAGATGTAAAAAAAGTAAATAAGAAGAAAGGTGTAGATAATATAGCTTCTTCTGCCATTAATTTTTATGGATCTTCTATAACGGATGCAGACGTAGAAGCTTTTTATAAAACAGCAGATAAAGGTCCAGAAGGAATGCCTATTGAGGCAGGTTTAAATTCTACTTTGGTTAGAGAAAATGGTAAAGTAGTGGAGAAATTTTGGAAATCAGGTGGTTTATATGGTACTGCTATTGATGCTGTAATTGGTTGGTTAGAAAAAGCCAAAACTGTTGCAGAAAATGAAAAACAAGCAAATGCATTCTCTCTATTAATAGAATATTATAAAACTGGAGATTTAAATGTATGGGATAAGTATTGTATTGCATGGGTTACTTCCACAAAAGGAAATATAGATTGGATTAATGGTTTTATAGAAGTATATAACGATCCAAAAGGATATAGAGGGTCGTATGAAAGTATTATACAAATTAAAGATTTTGAAATGTCTAAACAAATGGCTGTGCTTTCTAAAAATGCACAATGGTTTGAAGATAATTCTCCTTTAATAGAGAGTCATAAAAAAGATAACGTTGTTGGGGTTTCTTATAAAACTGTAAATGTTGCTGGGGAATCTGGTGATGCTTCTCCAAGTACCCCTATTGGTGTTAATTTACCTAACAATAATTGGATACGACAAGAGCACGGAAGTAAGTCTGTTTCTTTGGGCAACATTATTGGAGCTTATAATAACGCTGGTGGTAGTGGCAGATTAAAAGAATTTGCGAATGATAATGAAGAAATTGCTTTAGAAGAAGAATATGGGAAGCTTGCAGATAAATTACACACTGCTTTACACGAAGTAATAGGCCATGCATCTGGGCAAATAAATAAAGGTATTGGGCAACCTAAAGAAACACTTAAAAATTACGCATCTACCATGGAAGAAGGTAGGGCAGATTTAGTGGGTTTATATTATTTAATGGATCCTAAATTACAAGAATTAGGTTTAGTTAGCGATTGGGAGAAAATTGGTAAGGCTGCTTATGATGGTTATATTAGAAATGGCTTAATGACGCAGTTGGTTCGTATAGAATTAGGGAATGATATAGAAGAAGACCATATGGTAAATAGACAATGGGTTTCTGCTTGGGCTTTTGAAAAAGGGAAGAAAGATAATGTGATAGAAAAAGTAACAAGAGAAGGGAAAACATTCTATAACATTAATGATTATGCTAAATTGAGGAATATCTTTGCCGCTCTTTTAAAAGAGGCACAACGTATTAAATCAGAAGGAGATTTTAAAGCTGCTCAGGACTTAGTGGAGGGATACGGTGTAAAAGTAGACCAAAAATTACATGCTGAAGTTCTAGATAGAAACAGCCAATTTAAATCGGCTCCTTATAGTGGTTTTGTAAACCCTGTTCTTATGCCTATGACGAATGATGCAGGAGAAATTACAGATGTAAAAGTTACCTATCCCGAAAGTTTTGAAAAACAAATGCTAACCTATTCTTTAAACTATAGTTTTTTAAAGAAGAAATAAGATTTAGAATTTCTTCTTTATAAAAAAGCATCCATATTTTATGGATGCTTTTTTTTATGCAGTTTTATAAGATTCTTTTACATAAAAAAACCGCCCCAATTTGGAGCGGTTTTCCTTTCTATTTGAAAACCTTAGTTTTCTATTTAAATTAGTCAAAGGTGTAACCATTATCGGCAGCTACTTTATCCGCAATTTGCGTACGTAAAGCTACTACGTTAGGTTGATTTGTGTACTTTGTAAAACGTTTAAGTCCCATTAACATCATGCGTTGCTCATCTCCTTCAGCAAAAGAAACGACAGCTTCTTTTCCTTTTTGAATAACGGTATCCACAGCAGTATATAAATACAATTTAGACATTGCTATTTGGGTTTTTTGAGCATCTTGGCCAAAACGTTTAGCATTTTTTTCCGTTCTTAAAATCGTAGATTCAGCCATGTATATCTCAATTAATATATCGGATGCTGCCAACATTAATTGCTGGTGATTCTCTAGTTCTGCACCATATTTTTGAACCGCAGAGCCAGCAACCATTAAAAATACTTTTTTTAATCTTTTTACTACATCTTTTTCTTCTGCGAAAAGCTCAGAAAAATCAGGAGCATCAAAAGAAGGAATTCCCATTAATTCTTCGCCAACGGCAGTTGCAGGGCCTAATAAGTCTACATGACCTTTCATTGCCTTTTTAACCAACATACCAACAGCTAGCATTCTATTAATTTCGTTTGTGCCTTCATAAATACGAGCAATTCTAGCATCTCTCCAAGCAGATTCCATTGGGGTATCTGCAGAAAAGCCCATACCACCAAATATCTGAATTCCTTCATCTGTACAGCTTTGTACATCTTCGGAAACCGCGACTTTAAGGATAGAACATTCAATTGCATATTCTTCAACACCTTTAAGTTCTGCTTCTTGGTGAGTGTTACCTGCAGCTTCTCTTAAAGCAATTCTATCTTCAATATTTTTTGCTGCTCTATAACTAGCGGATTCATCTGCATAACAGTTAGTAGCCATATTAGCAATTTTGGCTTTTATAGCACCAAAATTCATAATTGGTGTTTTAAACTGTATGCGTTCGTTAGCATATTTGGTAGCCTCACCAATAACTCTACGTTGTGCATCTAAACAAGCTGCTGCCAGTTTAATACGACCAACATTAAGAGCATTCATTGCAATTTTGAATCCGTTTCCTCTTGTAGAAAGCATATTTTCTACAGGAACTTTGGTGTCACTAAAAAATACCTGGCGAGTAGAGGAGGAGTGAATTCCTAATTTTTTTTCTTCATCTCCTAAAGTAATTCCATTACTTGGGTCATTTTCTACAATAAAACCAGTAATGTTTTTGTCATCTTCTATTCTAGCAAATACTATAAACAAGTTGCAGAATCCAGCATTGGAAATCCACATTTTTTGTCCAGAAATATTATAATGCTTACCATCATCAGATAAAACGGCTTTTGTTTTTCCAGAGTTTGCATCGGAACCAGCTCCAGGTTCTGTTAAGCAATAGGCACCAAACCATTCTCCTGACGCTAATTTTGGCACGTATTTTTGTTTTTGCTCATCGGTACCATATAGTGTAATTGGCATAGTTCCAATACCAGTATGTGCTCCAAATGCAGTACTGAAAGAACCAGTTGCGCCAGAAATATAATCACAAACTAACATGGTAGAAACAAAACCCATTCCCATTCCACCGTATGCCTGAGGAACAGCGATACTCAAAAGACCAAGTTCGCCGGCTTTACGCATAGTTTCCTCTGTAAAAGCGTAATCCTTTTTCTCAAAACGTTCCCAATGTGCCCAAAGTTCTCTATCTACAAATTCTTTGGTGCTATCCCGCATCATTTTATGCTCTTCCGTTAAATCCTCAAGCGTAAAAACATCTTCGCATTTAGTTTCTTTAACCAGGAATTGTCCTCCTCTTAAAAGTTCGTTTTCTGTAGCCATATTTTTTTTGTTTAAAAAAGTAAAAATAGAATAGAGATGAAAGACTTTATTTTAGACTATTTTGGAAGCCCATTGTCATTCTCTGCCATTCTGAAATCTTATCTTCCAGTGTTTTTAATGTTTCGTTATTAATATATTTTCTATGGTGAGCCCACCAATAATGGGGTTCCCAATTCGAAAGAAGAGCCTAAAGAGTAATTTATAAAGTTCTTGAAGCTTTTGTCAGTTCTTCCAGAGCCTTCGGCGATATTACTAGGCATAGATACAGAACAACGACTAATTTGTGAACTCAAATCAAAACGTTCATGTTTTGGAAATGCTAGCAATACATCATTTACTATTTCTAAACCTAACTGCCAAATTTTTAAATTCTTATAGTTATGTCGCATTGTTATTAGTCTTTTCTCTCTCTTCTTATTTTAAAAATTCATAAATTCCAGCTGCTCCTTGTCCAGTTCCCACGCACATAGTTACCATACCATATTTCCCTTGCATATTTCTTTTACGCATTTCATCAAACAACTGAACAGAAAGTTTTGCTCCAGTACAACCTAATGGGTGTCCTAGTGCAATTGCTCCGCCATTTACATTTACAATATCTTGGTTAATCTTTAATTCTCTCATCACGGCCAAAGATTGTGAAGCAAAGGCTTCGTTAAGTTCTATTAGCTCAATATCTTCTTGCTTTAATCCTGCCTGCTTTAGAGCTTTTGGAATAGCTTTAACTGGACCAATACCCATAATACGTGGTTCTACACCAGCAGCGGCATAGTTAACTAGCCTTGCTATAGGTTCAAGATTTAGCTCCTTAACCATATCTTCACTCATAACCAATACAAATGCAGCACCATCGCTCATTTGCGAAGAGTTACCAGCAGTAACACTACCGCCAGCGGCAAAAACAGGTCTTAATTTTCCTAAAACTTCTTTGGAAGTTCCTTTCCTTGGTCCTTCATCTTTTGTTACGGTGTAACTTTTAGATGCTTTTTTTCCATTTTCATCGATATAAATTTGTTCTACGTTAATAGGAACAATTTGGTCTTGGAAACGGTCTTCTGCTTGTGCTTTTAAAGCCTTCATGTGCGAGTTATAAGCAAACTCATCTTGGTCTTCACGAGAAACTTTAAATTGATTTGCAACTGCTTCAGCAGTATTTCCCATTCCCCAGTAGTAATCTTCATGACCAGATTTTACTAAATCGTAATTTAGTTCTGGTTTATTTCCTGTCATAGGAACAGAGCTCATACTTTCCGCACCACCAGCAATAATACAATCTGCCATTCCGGCCTGTATTTTTGCTGTAGCGATACCAATAGTTTCAATCCCTGAAGAACAAAAACGGTTTACAGTTACGCCTGGAACATCAACAATATCTAGGCCCATTAAAGAGATGAGTCTAGCCATATTTAATCCTTGAGAACCTTCTGGCATTGCATTGCCTACAATAACATCGTCAATACGTTTTTTATCAAAATCTGGCAGTTCTTTCATCATGTATGCGATGGTTTCTGCTGCTAATTCATCTGTTCTTTTAAAACGGAACACACCTTTAGGAGCTTTACCTACTGCGGTTCTGTATGCTTTAACTATGTATGCTTGTTTCATTTTTTATACTTTTGGCTATTAGCTTTTGGCTACTAGCATCTATATTAGTTATTGGTATTGCCAAGTAGCTATAGGCTAAAGGCAAATCGCTTAGTAATTTTTAATTACGTAGTGGTTTACCTGTTTTTAACATGTGTTGAATACGTTCTAAAGTTTTGCGCTCTGTACATAAGGATAAGAAAGCTTCTCTTTCTAGATCTAATAAATATTGCTCGCTTACTCTTGTTGGCTCAGATAAATCACCGCCAGCCATAACATACGCTAACTTATTTGCAATTTTCTTATCGTGCTCACTGATGTAGTGACTTGCTTCCATAGAATCTGTACCTACTAAGAACATTCCAAGAGCTTGTTTTCCTAAAACTTTAACGTCTTTTCGTTTTACGGGTTTCGTATAACCAGATTCGGCCATTAGTTTAGCATGTGCTTTTGCAGTTGCTATTTGGCGGTCTTTGTTTACTACTACAATATCTTTTCCTTTTTGAAGGATACCTAAATCATATGCTTCATATGCCGATGTAGATACTTTTGCCATACCAATGGTTAAGAAGTATTCTTGGAGTACGTTTAGTTCTACATCCCCTTTACTAAAAGAATCGGAAGCTCTTACAGCAAATTCTTTAGAACCACCACCGCCAGGAATAACCCCAACACCAAATTCTACTAAACCAATATAAGTTTCCGCAGCAGCAACCACTTTATCTGCATGAAGCGATAATTCGCAACCGCCACCAAGAGCCATACCGTGTGGTGCAGAGATTGTTGGGATAGAGGAGTAGCGCATACGCATCATGGTGTCTTGGAACATTTTTATAGCCATATTCAACTCATCATACTCTTGTTCCACAGCCATCATAAAAATCATTCCAATATTGGCACCTACAGAAAAATTGGCTGCTTGGTTACCAACGACTAAGCCTTGGAAGTCTTTTTCTGCTAATTCTATACCCTTATTAAGTCCGGCTAATACATCGCCACCAATAGTGTTCATTTTGGATTGGAATTCTACGTTAAGAATGCCATCTCCTAAATCTTCAATTACAACACCACTATTTTTAAAGACTTCTTTGGTTTTTCTAATATTATCTAATATGATAAAAGCATCTTGACCAGGAACTTTTTTCATGGACTTAGTCGGAATATCATAGAAAAAAGTAGCCCCATCTGTAACGGAATAAAAACTGGTTATTCCTGCAGTTTTCATATCTGTTATCCAAGAAGCAACTTCTAAACCTTCTGTTTTAGCAAATTCTATTCCTTTATCTAAACCAACAGCATCCCAGATTTGGAAAGGACCATGTTCCCAACCAAAACCTGCTTTCATAGCATCATCAATCTTATAAAGTTCATCGGTGATTTCAGGAATTCTATGCGTAACATAGGCGAATAAAGCTCCAAAACTCTTTCTGTAGAAGGTACCAGCTTTATCTTTTCCTCCTGTAAGTACAGAAAACCTATCTACTACTTTGTCAATAGTTTTTGTAAGTTCAAGTGTAGCAAATTTGGCACTTTTTTTAGCACGATAATCCATCGTATCTAAATCCAAAGTCAAAATTTCGCTTTTTCCTTTATCTCCTTTTACTTTTTTGTAAAAACCTTGACCAGATTTACTACCTAGCCATTTTTTTTCCATCATGGTATCGATGAAACCTGGAAGTTTAAACAATTCTAAACGTTCATCTTCTGTACAATTTTCATGTATTCCATTGGCAACATGTACCAATGTGTCTAAACCAACAACATCTACCGTTCTAAAAGTAGCCGATTTTGGTCTACCGATTACGGGACCAGTTAATTTATCAACTTCTTCCACAGTCATTCCTAATTCCTTAACAGAATGAAATAAACTCTGGATACTAAAGATACCAATACGATTACCAATAAAGGCAGGTGTGTCTTTAGCAACTACCGATGTTTTTCCTAAAAACTGTTCGCCATAACCATTCAAGAAATCTAACACTTCTGTCGAAGTCTTAGGTCCTGGGATTATTTCGAAAAGTTTAAGGTAACGTGCTGGGTTAAAGAAGTGCGTTCCGCAAAAATATTTCTGAAAGTCCTCACTGCGACCTTCACTCATAAATTTAATTGGAATACCTGAAGTATTGGAAGATATTAAGGTTCCGGGGGTTCTATGTTTCTCGATATTCTCGAAAACCATTTTTTTAATATCTAAACGTTCTACGACAACTTCTATAATCCAATCTACCTTAGCGATTTTAGCAATATCATCTTCTAAATTACCAGTAGTAATTCTACTAGAAAATTTTTGATTGTAAATAGGCGAGGGTTTCGATTTTAATGCTGTTGTAAGTGCGTTGTTTACTAAACGGTTTCTCACTACTTTATCTTGGAGAGTAAGGCCTTTAGCTTGCTCTTTTTCTGTTAGTTCACGAGGAACAATGTCTAATAGCAAAACTTCTACTCCAATATTGGCAAAATGGCATGCAATTCCGCTTCCCATTATCCCTGAGCCAACGACGGCAACTTTGTTAATATGCTTGTTCATTAAATTACTATTATTTATGATTCGTATCTTTTATGTAGATTTTTTTATCGGCAATAAGCTTGTTTATAGTATCGGTTACTTCAAAAAAATTATGTAATTGTTCTTCCGTGACACTATTTTTTACAGCTTCATTGAATCGCAATACAACATCTTTAGATTCTTTTCTTTTTTCTAAACCGAAGTTGGTAAGGTGTATTAAAACACCGCGCCCGTCATTAGGGTTAGGTTTACGTTTAATTAGCCCTTTTTCTTCCATACTTTTTAATATCCTCGAAAGACTTGTAGCTTCCATACCCATTTTAGGGCCTAAGGCGGTAGAGGGAGTTCCTGTTTTTGGGTCTATACTTAAAAGAGTAAAACCAACAGCCATAGTTGTACCAAATTCTTTAGCTTCTTCATTGTACATTCTAGTCACGGCTTGCCAAGTGGCACGTAGTGCATAATCTATGGTTAATTCCTTCATATATTTTCTATAGGAAACCAAATATAAAGAAAATTTACTATGCGTGCATAATAAATTTTCAAAAAAATAGATGTAATTAGGTATTAGATAGTTGTATTACAACAAACTAGTGCCCATAAATATCATTATAAAGCGCTATGTATTTTTCTTTTATAACTTTTCTTTTAAGTTTAAGGGTAGGGGTTACATGGCCTTCTTCGATACTCCAAACATCTGGGGTTAGTCTAAATTGTTTCACTTTTTCCCATTTAGCAAAGTCTTGGTTGGCTAAATCTACCTCTTCTTGTATACGGTCTATAACTTTTTGATTCGTAATAATATCGGTATTATTTTCTAAAACTAAGTGGTGTAATTTACCCCATTCTTGAATGAATTCAAAATTTGGCTGTATTAGGGCAGCAGGCATTTTTTCGCTTTCTCCAACGACCATTAGTTGTTCAATGAATCTAGATTGTTTAAATCTGTTTTCTAATAATTGAGGTGCTACATATTTACCTCCAGAAGTTTTAAACATTTCTTTTTTACGATCGGTAATTTTTAAGAAACCATTTTCATCAATCTCTCCAATATCACCGGTGTGAAAATAGCCATCTTTAATTACGGCAGCAGTTTTTTCTGGGTCTTTATAATAGCCCATCATAACTTGGGGGCCTTTTACACATATTTCGCCGTCATCTGCTATTTTAACCTTTGTACGGTTAAGTAACTTACCTACGGTAGTAATTTTAAAACCATTCTTACGCATATCGTTTACAGCAACAACAGGGGAAGTTTCGGTAAGACCGTAGCCTTCCATAACGCCAAATTCAGCGGCATTGTAAATTCTAGCTAATCTTGGTTGTAGAGCAGCACTACCAGAAGCAATAAGGTTTAAATGTCCGCCTAGTCCTTCTCTCCATTTACTAAATATTAATTTACGAGCGAGTTTTAATTTTTTTTCGTACCACCAGCCATTTTGGCCATAAGGCTCATATTTTAAACCTACTTCTACAGCCCAAAAGAAAAGCATTTTTTTAATACCGCTTAAAGCAGCGCCTTTGGCAATAATACTGTCATATACCTTTTCTAAAAGCCTAGGAACGGCTGTCATAACATGCGGCTTTACTTCTTTAAGGTTATCACTAATCTTGTCCATAGCCTCCGCATAGTATATAGTTACTCCGCGATATTGGTATAAATAGATAAGCATACGTTCGTAGACATGACATAAGGGTAGAAAACTAAGAGATCTTGTATTTCCGTCCACAATGGGAAATCGTCTAGAGCTTTCTATGGCATTACTTACGATATTATCATGAGATAGCATGACCCCTTTAGGTCTACCTGTTGTTCCAGATGTATATATTAGTGTAGCTAAATCTCCTGGTTTTACAGCATCTTTTAATTTGTCTACTTCTTCTTGATTGTTAGTATCGGCTCCAAGTTCTAAGACTTCATTCCAATTCTTACAATTAGATAAAGCATCAAAAGAATACACTTCTTTTAAATGTGGAGTTTCGTTTTTAACCGCTTTTACTTTACTAAGAACTTCATCGCAGGAAACAAAACAATATTTAGCTTCGGAATGATTTAAGACATAAGCGTAATCTTCCTCTGATATAGTAGGGTAAATAGGTACATTCTGTGCGCCTAATTGTAGAACACCTACATCCATAATATTCCATTCCGTTCTATTGGTGAGCGAAATAATAGCGATCTTATCATTAGGTTTAACTCCCAATTTTAAAAGACCTCTGCTTATGGCATTTGCTTTGGCAAGGTATTCTTTGGTTGATGTATATATCCACTCCCCATTTTGTTTAGAAACGAGGGATTTTTCTAGGTTAAATTTTTCTAATTGATAATAAGGAAAATCAAAGAGACGGGTTATTTTTTGCATACTAGGTTTCTGATAAGTACTTGCAAAGTAAGAAAAGGGAATGGGATTTTAAAATGAGATTACTAAAAATAACTTTAAATAATTCAGAATTATTAAAAAAATAGCAGATAATCAATAGAATTTTTAAAATAAACAGATATCTCATTTTAACCATTCGTCAGCAATAAATTGAATTTTATCTAGTTATATGTATCATTAAACTATTTGTAAGAAAAATCTTATTATCTATATTTTACATTTGCCTTTAATCTATAGAATCCCAAATCTTAGAAGAAATGAAAAAAATCTACTCTTGTCAACTATCCCTAAAAGCACTATGTGTATTTTTTATTACAATTTGTTATTCGCAGAACAGTATAGCACAGTCAGAACCTTTTCAGTGCGATTTTAATGCGTACTTGTTTCAGCGGAATGATATTTATGCTCTGGATTTGGCTTCAGGGAGCTCTTATTTAGTAGCCGAAGACATTGTTGGTGGAAACATTAATGCCGCAGCGTATAATTCAGCCGATGGCTATCTTTGGGGGTATTTATCTACACCACAAGTATCTATTGTACGTATTGGTAATGACTTTTCTACAGATGTGTACACCATTGCTAACTTACCCAATACAGGTAATAGATATGTTGGCGATATTAGCATAGATGGCATTTATTATATTCGTTCAGGATCTTCAACATACCATTCTATAGATTTAAATCCAGAATCTAATACACAATTAGAATATGTGGGAGAGCATACTTTGAGTAAGAGTATTAGTATACACGATTGGGCCTTTAATGCTACTGATGGTAAATTGTATACTGTAGAGAAAGGCACAAATCATTTATACAGGATTACAGCAGATACCGGAAATGTAGAAGATTTAGGAGAAGTTCCTATTTTATCAGGACTTAATTATACGTATGGAGCGGTCTATTTTGATGTGGATGGTAATTTTTATATATCAGCTAATCAAACAGGTTCCGTATATAAGATTAATACGGTGAATACTATTGTAGCAAATGGAGGAATGACTTCTAATATTTTTGCTTTTGGCCCTTCAAGTTCTTTAAATGATGGAGCTCGTTGTCCTACAGCGCCTGTTCCGCAAGAGGATTGTATTAATGGTTTGGATGATGATGGAGATGGATTAGTAGATTGTGACGATCCGTCTTGTTCAGGAGTAAGTGCATGTCCTGTTATAACAACAACTTCTGGAGGAAACTCTGGAGGGTTGGAGAGTAATGATAGATTAGCCAATTTAATTAGCAAACGGAACTATAATAGAGCAAAAACAAATTATAAATTCGATAAATTAACAGCTAAAACAATTAAAAAAGGAGCTAGCTATAAAAAGAGCGGAAAGTATTCCCCTTCTCAGATTCCTTTAAATACCTTAGTACCTTTAAATATTATTGGAGAAACTAGTACTATAGAGTCTTCTCCTGCAGATTTGTTAGCACTAACAAATGCATCAGATATTTATTCGGTAGATTATTTAAAAAACACAGAGACCGTTAGTGCTTTAATGGTAATAAAAACGGAAAACAAAGTATATGAGCATAGTAAGTTTATTTGTGATCGTTTTCTAGGAGCAGAATTGTTGTCCGTGTCTAATATTCAGGTTAGGGAGCATGATTTTATTAAATCTAGAATAAAACAAGCGGATGGTAATATTGAATTTGCCTTGACTTTTTCTGCAAGATTAGATGAGAATGATAAATTCGTTGTGGAATCGCATTGGAATATTGATACATACCAAGATAATACTATGTATTACAATTTTCAGATTTGGTCTAATTCTGTAGATGATTTGGTTCTTTTAGGAGAAGAAATATTAGATTTATTAGAATCTAACACAACTATTGAAAGTTATAAAGGCTCTACGCCGCCACCTGTATTTGTAAAATCTGCCAGTTATAAAAATGGTAAAATTAATATGCAAGTAGTCAATAATAATCGTTCTAATGAAATTTATTTAGAAGGAGGTTTAAAGCGTACAGAAACAAGTGATGCAGATAGGATGACTTTGCAAACGAACTTAGAAGGTTATATAGGTTCTGTATCTGTAGATACAGGTTCTTTATTCGATTTTGGATTTAGAATAAGTGCTGATAAGGCAGGAACTCCAGATGATTTGTTTGTAGCCGATGCTCCTTGGGGCTTAGATGATTCTTCGAGCACAACAACGATTCAAACGTATAGCGTAAATCAGAATGACAATGTATATACTGGAAGTGGCTATAGAGTAGAACGGAACATTAATTTAAAAGGTGCAACAGAAGATTATATAGGAGTTTATAGAGCTTTTAGTCCAAGGTTTTTACCTGTTGATTTATCCGAATATCAGAATTTTTCTTTTGAAGCTTCAGGTACTGGAGATTTAGAGATAAAGCTTTTAAAAGGCAACGGAGAAGAATTTACTACAGAAGTTTCTTTGTCCGATGAGGTAACCACCTTTTCTATTCCTTATGAAATGTTTAAAAACGAAGGGGATTCTAGCACGGATTTTTCTAGTCTAAAAGTTATATCTTTTAACTTAAAATCTAAGACAGGTAATTTGGAAGATAAAAAATTAAACCTTTCTAATTTAGATTTTAATAATGAAGAAATAGCATATGAGTTTGTACTTAATAATACCAAAAAATCGGTATTAATGCCAAACCCTGTAACAACAGAAGGAGCATTGTATTTTTATGATGATAAAGTGTCTAAATATACTTTGGAAGTATATACCCTTGGAGGGCATTTATTATCTTCCCAAACTATGAAAGGTAATACTACGGTAGGTCAGAATGAAATTACCGTGCAAAGAAATAATTTACCATCAGGGATTTACTTATATAAATTAAGTAGTACTTCCGATAAAACATGGAGTGGTAAAATGGTTATTAGGTAAGTTGGTTTAGTTAATTATGGTTATTAAAAAAGGGTTTTAGTTCTGAATAACTAAAACCCTTTTCTTTTGTCTATTTATGAGTAAGTGCCCAATTATAAGCGTTTTCAAAAGCTTCTAACCAAGGAGAAACTTCATCTTGTCTATTGGTAGGGTAGTGCGCCCAGTTCCAAGGGAATGTAGAACGCTCAAAGTGCGGCATAGTAACCAAATGACGACCAGTAGCATCGCACATCATAGCAGTGTTGTAATCACTTCCATTAGGATTTGCAGGATACCCTTTATAACCGTATTTAGCTACAATCTGGTATTTATCCTCTCCGTATGGTAAATTGAATTTACCTTCACCATGAGAAATCCAAACGCCTAAAGTATTACCAGCTAAAGAAGATAGCATTATGGAATTATTCTCTTGAATTTTAACCGATGTAAAATTACTTTCGTGTTTCTGAGACTCATTATGTATCATTCTACCATGTGTATCATGATCTGGATTAATTAAATCTAGCTCCATAAATAATTGACAGCCATTACAAATACCAACAGAAAGAGTATCTGGTCTTGCAAAGAAGTTTTTTAATGCAGTATTTGCTTTTTCATTGTATTTAAAAGCACCAGCCCAACCTTTTGCACTACCAAGTACATCGGAATTAGAGAAACCGCCAACAGCACCTATAAATTGAATGTCTTCTAGAGTTTCACGACCAGAAATTAAATCGGTCATGTGTACATCTTTTACATCAAAACCAGCTAAATACATGGCATTAGCCATCTCGCGTTCCGAGTTACTTCCTTTTTCTCTAAGAATAGCAGCTTTTGGTCTGTTCGTTGGTCTAGCTTTTAATTTTCCAGTAAAGTTCTTAGGAAAAGTATATTGTAGCGTTTGGTTTTTGTAATTATCATAGCGGTCTTTTGCTAAGTTGTTAGCCGTTTGTTTAGCATCTAATAAATAGGATGTTTTAAACCAAGTATCTCGTAATGAGCTAACATTTAAGCCCATTTCCATACTTCCGTTTTTAATGGTAACTGTAGCTTCTGAAGAAACAGTTCCAATCTTTTTAAAATCGATGGATGCATTACTTAAAACGGATTCGATAGATGCATCTTTTGCTTGAATAACAATACCAGCATTTTCTGCAAAAAGAAGTTTAATAGTATCCGTTTCATCTAAACTACTCAAGTCTAAATTAGCTCCTAAAGCAACATCAGCAAAACACATTTCTAATAAAGTGGTTATTAATCCGCCAGAGGCAACATCATGACCTGCAACTATTTGCCCTTCTTTAATTAAAGTTTGAATCGTATTGAAAACCGTTTTTACGTAACCAGCATCATTTACTGTTGGTGCTTCCTTACCAATTGTATTTAGTATTTGTGCAAAAGAAGAACCGCCTAATTTAAAAGTGTCTTTAGATAGGTTGATGTAATAAATAGAAGCTCCATCTTTTTGAAGAACAGGCTCTACTACTTTCGTAATATCGTTACAGTTTCCAGCAGCAGATATAATAACAGTACCTGGAGATATTACATCGCCATCCGTATATTTTTGTTTCATGGAAAGAGAATCCTTTCCTGTTGGTACGTTAATACCTAAAGCAATTGAAAATTCAGATATTGCTTCTACAGCTTTATATAAGCGAGCATCTTCTCCTTCATTTTTACAAGGCCACATCCAGTTTGCAGATAAAGAAACAGATTGTAACCCGTCTTTTAAAGGTGCCCATACTAGGTTCGTTAATGCTTCTGTAATACTATTTTTACTTCCTGCAGCAGGGTCAATTAATGCTGAAATAGGAGAGTGTCCAATAGAAGTAGCAATTCCTTCTTTTCCTTTAAAATCTAACGCCATTACACCACAGTTGTTCAATGGTAATTGTAATGGGCCAGCACATTGTTGTTTTGCAACACGACCACCAACACAACGGTCTACTTTATTTGTAAGCCAATCCTTAGAAGCTACAGCCTCTAACTGTAATACCTGCTCTAAGTACTCATGAAAATTCTCTAATGTATATTCTGGAGCATCGTAACTACGTTTTATAGTAGTATCTGTTAAAACTGTTTTTGGTGAACTTCCAAAAATATCGGAAAGAGCAACATCCATAGGTTTTTCACCTGTAGTACTCGATTCAAAAGTAAAGCGATCATCGGTAGTAACATCGCCAACTTCATACATTGGCGAACGTTCACGGTCTGCTATTTCTTTAAGTAGGCCAGTGTCTTTTTTGCCAATTACCAATCCCATACGTTCTTGAGATTCGTTACCAATTATTTCCTTAGCAGAAAGGGTAGGGTCACCAACGGGTAATTTATCTAAATCTATTTTTCCTCCAGTTTCTTCAACCAATTCAGATAGACAGTTTAAATGTCCACCAGCTCCATGATCATGTATAGAAACAATAGGGTTAGTTTCGCTTTCTACCATACCACGAATAGCATTGGCAGCACGTTTTTGCATTTCGGGGTTAGAGCGTTGTACGGCATTTAATTCTATAGATGAACTAAATTCACCAGTATCTGCACTAGAAACCGCTGCGCCACCCATACCTATACGGTAATTGTCGCCACCAAGAATAACAATTTTATCCCCTTCTTTAGGTTTTTCTTTTATAGCTTGGGATGCTTTTCCGTAGCCAATACCACCAGCTTGCATAATAACCTTATCGAAACCTAATCGACGGGGATTATCGCTAGAAGTGGCTTCTTCTTTATGTTCAAAAGTAAGTACAGAACCATTAATTAGTGGTTGTCCAAATTTGTTTCCAAAATCGGATGCTCCATTCGATGCTTTTATTAAAATATCCATTGGAGTTTGGTATAGCCATTTGCGTTCTGCTAAACCATTCTCCCATTTTCTGTCTTTTTCTAAACGAGAATAAGCCGTCATGTAAACGGCCGTTCCTGCTAAAGGCAAAGAACCTCGACCACCAGCTAAACGGTCTCTTATTTCTCCTCCTGCACCAGTTGCAGCACCATTAAAAGGTTCTACTGTGGTTGGGAAGTTATGTGTTTCTGCTTTTATAGAAATAACAGAATCGAATTTTTCTTCTTGGTAAAAATCTGGCTTATGTGCTGTTTTTGGAGCAAATTGTACTGCTTCTGGGCCTTTTACAAAAGCCACATTGTCTTTATAGGCAGAAACAATACCGTTATGGTTTTCTTGCGATGTCTTTTTTATTAATTTAAAAAGAGAAGATGGCATTTGTTTACCATCAATAATAAAATCGCCATTAAATATTTTATGCCTACAGTGTTCTGAATTTACTTGGCTAAATCCAAATACTTCGGAATCTGTTAATTTTCTTCCTATTTTCTCAGAAACGCCATCTAAATAAGAAACTTCTTCATCGCTAAGAGCAAGTCCTTCTTGTTTATTGTAAGCACCGATGTCATCAATGTTTAGAATAGGCTCTGGTTGAATATGTATAGTAAAAGTGTCTTGATTTATGCTTTCAAATTTTTGAGAAAGCATGGGGTCAAAATCAGTGAAGTCATCAGCAACACTATAAAATTCCTCAATACGAATTACACCAGTAATTCCCATATTCTGAGTTATTTCTGTAGCATTGGTACTCCAAGGAGTTATCATTGCTGCTCTTGGGCCAATAAAAAAGGCGTCTAGAGACGCCGCATTTATTTTGGGTTGGTTGCCAAACAACCATATTAGTTTATTTGTAGTTTCTTCTGAAAGTTCAGCTGTAGTTTGTACTGCAAAAACTTTGTTTGTCGCATTCCCGAAAAAATGAATCATTGCGCTTCTTGTTGTTTAGTTTTAAGAAAACACAAATTTACATTTTTAAACTATAAATGAAAGAGCTAATAATTAACAATTGTTAATTACTTTACTCGATAATCGAGATTTAAATGCTCTGAGGCTTGCCTCGAAATTTTAAGATTGTTTTCCTACGAATACTTCGTGAGTCTGCCTCGAGGTAGTTTACTTGTATGCAAAAAAAAGTCTATTCTGCTGTCTTTTTCTGAAGCAAAGCCATATAGAAACCATCATAACCACTAGTGGAAGCAAATATTTTTTTATCTTTTACAAGTTCAAAGTCTTTACCTTCTTCAGAGGATAAAAACGATTTTACTTGGTCTATGTTTTCTTGCGGTAATATAGAGCAAGTAGCATATACCATTTGTCCTCCTGGTTTTACTATTTTACTATAACTACGAATAATTTCTTTCTGCGTTGCTATAATTTTGTCTATAAATTCTGGTTGCAATTTCCATTTAGCATCCGGGTTTCTTCTTAAAATTCCTAGGCCTGAACATGGGGCATCAATTAAAACACGATCTGCGGAACCATATAATTTTTTAATTACTTTGCTGCTATCGATAGCACGAGGCTCTATATTGTGAGCTCCTGCGCGTTTTGCTCTACGCTTTAATTCTTTTAATTTATTTTCATAAATATCTAAAGCTATTAATTGTCCTTTATTTTCCATAAGGGCAGCTAAATGCAATGTTTTTCCACCAGCACCAGCACACGTATCTACAACACGCATTCCTGGTTTTACGCCTAAAAACTCCGAAACTAATTGAGAAGAAGCATCTTGTACTTCAAAAAAGCCTTTTTTAAATTCTTCTGTAGTAAAAACATTACTACGTTCCGCAAGTTTTAAAGCATTAGCGTACCCTTTTATAGGATCTACATCTATACCAGCTTCTAGTAAAGCTTTACGTAATGTTTCTTTGGATGTTTTTAAGGTGTTTGTTCTTAAAATTACATCAGCCTGTTGGTTTAAAGCTGCAGATTCTTTGTTCCATAATTTTTCCCCTAGAGATTTTACGCAAATTTCATCCATCCAATCTGGTAAAGATTCTTTGAATTTTCTAATTTGAGAAAGTTCATCGAATTTCCCTTTAATTCTTCTTTCAGGAGTAGGTTCTAATTGTTTCCAATCGGGGAGTTTTATGCCTTTAAGAATAGCCCAAACAGCAAATAGTCTAAATAATTTAGGTCTAGAATATGGGGCTTTTACCTCTGCAATTTCAGAATATAAACGTTTCCATCTAACAATGTCATAGGTCGTTTCTGCAATAAATCCGCGGTCCCGAGAACCCCAACGTTTATCGAACTTTAATACTTTTTGTACTACTTTATCCGCATATTGATCCTCGTTAAAAATAAGATTTAACGCATCTATAACTGCAAAAACTAGATTTCTATGTAATTTCATCGTTTAAAAAATAAGGCTGCAAAGGTATTGTATTAGAAGTGAATACACTTATTTTTGAGAAAATTAATATTTATGAAGTATTTTGTTTACACACTGTTCTCTTTTTTTTTATTATTTGGTTGTAATGAAGAAGTAGTACGAAAACCGTTTACACAGGTAGAAATAGAGCCTATTTACGAAGATTCTGTAAGCGTAAGAGCTATTGAAATTATGGGGAATAGTCTTGCTTTTGCTGCTAATAAAGGTGTTTTTGGTAATATTGATTTATCCAGTAATAAAGTGCGACTGAATGTAATGGAATATAAAGAAAAAGAACTTCACTTTAGGTCTGTTGCTCATACGGATACAGATTTTTTTATGCTTTCTGTAGAAAGTCCGGCTTTGCTATATAAAACTGGTGATGCAGGGAAAATGGAGCTGGTGTATAAAGAAGAAGGAGAAGGTGTTTTTTATGATGCTATGACTTTTTGGAATAATAAAGAAGGTATTGCTGTTGGGGACAGTAGAAATGGTTGTGTCTCTATACTTATTACAAGAGATGGCGGTAGTAATTGGGATAAAATTTCTTGTGAGGATTTGCCAGAAGCAATAGAAGGTGAAGGTGCATTTGCCGCAAGTAATACCAATATTGTAGTGAAAGGAGATAAGGCTTGGGTGGTTACTACAGATAGTAGGGTTTATTATTCTGATAATAAAGGAGTTACTTGGAGTGTTTTAAGAACACCTGTAATAGGCGAAAAACCAACAGAAGGTATTTATTCGTTAGCTTTTTATGATGATATGTTAGGAATCGCTTTTGGAGGGGATTACACTAGTCCAAATGATAATATTAATA
>NZ_JADGES010000017.1 GCF_016744255.1 Maribacter sp. | reverse complement strand
TTTACAGCCAACCAGTTTACAGAAACGTTTATGAGTGTCATAAAACCTTCAGAGACCATCTTTGCTATGGAAGATGAAAGTTGGAAATGGACAATAGGAGTTTTTTTAGCAATAGTAACGTCTTTTGTAATTTTTGGAGGATTAACTAAAATAGCCAAAGTAGCATCTACCATTGTTCCTTTTATGGTAATGGTATATTTAGTTGCTGTTGTGGTGGTAATGGCTTTAAATGCAGATCAAGTTTGGCCGTCTTTAAAGTTGATTTTTACAGAGGCTTGGAATTTTAAAACTGTGGTAACAGGTGGTTTCTGGGGGCTTGTAATTATTGGTGTGCGTAGAGCAATGTTTTCTAATGAAGCAGGTTTGGGGAGCGCGCCTATGTATCATGGGCAATCTAAAACAGATAATCCAATCAAGGAAGGATTGGTTGCTATGTTGGGGCCGTTTATAGATACTATTTTAGTATGTACTTTTACAGCAATAGTAATTATTCTAAGTGGTGCATATACCGAGGATGTTAGTGGTATTTTAATGACATTAGAAGCTTTTGAACGTACCTTATTTGGTTACGGGGATGATCTGTTAATGTTAATTGTTACCGCTTTTGCTTTTTCAACCCTTTTTACGTATTCTTATTATGGCGTAAAATCCCTTTCTTACCTAACAAACGCACGAATAGGTAAATTATATAATGTCTACTTTGTTATTATGATTATTTTTGCAGCAGTAGCATCATTAGAGTTAGTTAAAAATTTAATTGACCTTTCTTACGCCCTTATGGTAATTCCTAATATGATTGCAGTTTTATTATTGGCGCCCAAAGTGAACGTTGCTGCTAAAGCATATTTTAAAAAATTAAAAAATGACAAAGCATAAAGCAGGATTTGTAAATATTATAGGTAACCCTAATGTAGGTAAGTCTACATTGATGAATGCTTTTGTAGGGGAAAAGTTATCGATTATTACTTCTAAAGCGCAAACCACTAGGCATCGTATTTTAGGAATAGTAAATGGAGATGATTTTCAGGTAATCCTTTCGGATACACCAGGGATTATAAAGCCAGCATATGAGTTGCAAAATTCCATGATGGATTTTGTGAAATCAGCTTTTGAAGATGCCGATGTTTTATTATATATGGTAGAGATTGGAGAGCAAGCTTTGAAAGACGAAAAGTTTTTCGAGAAAATAAAAAGCTCAAAAATTCCAGTTTTACTTCTATTAAATAAGATTGATGTTACAGAACAAGAAATAATAGAAGAACAAGTGCAATACTGGCAAGAACAGTTGCCAACAGTAGAGATTCACTTAATATCTGCTTTGCAAAACTTTAATGTAACGGGTGTTTTTGAACGTATAATTGAATTACTACCGGCTTCACCAGCTTATTATCCTAAAGATCAATTAACAGATAAGCCAGAACGTTTTTTTGTAAACGAGACTATTCGCGAGAAAATTCTAATGCACTATAAAAAAGAAATTCCTTATTCTGTAGAAATAGAGACAGAGGAATTTTTCGAGGATGAAGATATTATCCGCATGCGTGCCGTAATTATGGTAGAGCGCGATTCTCAGAAGGGTATCATTATAGGGCATAAAGGTAGTGCCCTAAAAAGAGTAGGTGTAGAGTCTAGAAAAGATTTAGAGAAATTTTTTGGCAAACAAGTACACTTGGAGTTATATGTAAAGGTAAATAAGAATTGGCGTAGTGATTCTCGTCAACTAAAACGCTTTGGTTACAATAAGAAGTAATTATTGGTTTTAGAATATTCTTGTGTACTAGTTAGAAGCCCTATATTAATCTTCTAATTTACTTTTAAAAGTAAATTAGAAGATTTTTTTATGCCAATTAAACATCAAAAGAACTTCTTAATTGGTATTATGCAATCCCTAAAGTAGTATTCATAAACTTATGTAGCATATGCATTTGAGGTTTCCCCTTTTTTCTACCAGCTCTACCAAAAGCATATAAGGTAAACCATACTAAGACCATAATTAACATTAAGATTAATTGCATAGTATATGGTTTATTTAAAGTAGCAGAGGAATATGCCCATATAGACAAAGCAATAAATATAGTGGCTACACCAAAATGTAAGAACATAAAAAAGGTCCATAGCGTAGGGTTTGGTCCAAATAGCCCATAAATTTTAGATGCAGTAGGCGTGGTATTTGTAATTTCTAAATGTAATTGAGGCGACCAAAAATGTGTTTCTTCTGTATTAAATTTAATGAATATGTGGTTATCTAGTCTGTTAACTAAAAAAGGAGCTTTAGGTTTGGTGTCAAAGGCTATAAGTAGTTCTTCGCTGGGTTGTTCTATATCTAGTTGAAAACGAGGTCTTAATGCAATGTCGTTATTAGGTAGGGTTTTCATAAATGGGTTGTTTGCTTAAAAATACCATTAAAATTTAATCAATTCAATGCTGGTATACAAACATTTCTTATCTTTGATTTCATCGACAAAACGTCAATTTCATCGATGAAATACATAAACCCCCTTTTTCCTATGAAAAATATTGTCATTTTTGGAGCTTCAGGTCATGGTAATGTGGTTTTAGATTGCATTGAAAAACAAGGAGATTATACGGTTTTAGGTTTTATAGATTCCTATAAAAAAAAAGGAAGAACGGTTAATGGTTATACTATACTAGGTAGTGAATTCGATTTACCTTTCTTAATTGATAAATATGCTATTGTTGGAGGAATTGTTGCTATAGGTGATAATTGGACTCGAAAGTTAGTAATGGATCGCATTATGGCTATTTCTCCTATGTTTTCATTCATAAGTGTTATACATCCTAGTGCTTCTATAGGAAGAAATACTTTAATAGGAAAAGGTACAGTTATTATGCCTGGGGCTATTATAAATTCTAATTCAAGGATTGGCGATTTTTGTATAATTAATACAAATGCGTCTATAGATCACGATGGCACTATGGAGAATTTTTCTAGTTTGGCACCTAGAGTATGTACTGGTGGAAATTTTAGTTTAGGAGCATACTCAGCAGTGTGTTTAGGAGCTAATATTATTGAAAACATCAAAGTTGCTGACCATTCTATTGTGGGAGCAGGTTCATTAGTGATAAATAATATTGAAAAAAATGTTGTAGTATATGGTTCCCCTTCCAGAGTGATTAGAAAACGAAGCGCAGGAGAGCCTTATCTTTCTGGCGCTAAAAAAGTATCTGTCATTCCAATTTACGCAAAGGAAGTTTAACGCTTTAAATCCTATCTATCTGTATTCTGTGCTATTATTTAAGTATTAGCATTACCTTTGTCGCTTAATTTTATGTTATGAGTGCTATTGTTGCCATTGTTGGAAGGCCAAATGTTGGAAAATCCACTTTTTTTAATCGCTTAATTCAAAGAAGAGAAGCTATTGTTGACGAGACAAGTGGAGTTACTAGAGACCGTCATTATGGAAAAAGTGATTGGAATGGAAAAGAATTTTCTGTAATTGATACTGGAGGTTATGTTGTTGGTAGTGATGATGTCTTCGAGAAAGAAATAGATAAACAAGTAGAGCTAGCTATTGAAGAAGCAGATGCCATAGTTTTTATGGTAGACGTTGAGTCTGGGGTAACTGGTATGGATGAGGATGTTGCTAAGTTACTTAGGAGAGTGAATAAACCTGTGTTCTTAGCCATAAATAAGGTAGATAACGCAATGCGGGAAGAATATGCCGTGGAGTTTTATAATCTAGGATTAGGTGATTTTTTTACATTATCTAGTATTAATGGTAGTGGAACTGGGGATCTTTTAGATGCAGTTGTAAAAGTGCTTCCTGAGGTAGAAGAGGTAGTAAGTGAACTTCCAAGGTTTGCTGTTGTTGGTAGGCCAAATGCAGGAAAATCTTCTTTTATTAATGCATTAATTGGAGAAGAACGCTATATAGTTACAGATATAGCAGGAACAACTAGAGATAGTATAGATACTAAATATAATCGTTTTGGATTCGAATTTAATTTAGTAGATACGGCAGGTATTCGTCGTAAAGCAAAGGTTAAAGAGGATTTAGAATTTTACTCAGTAATGCGCTCTGTAAGGGCTATTGAGCATAGCGATGTTTGTTTAGTAATACTAGATGCAACCCGTGGTTTCGATGGTCAAGTAGAAAATATTTTCTGGCTAGCACAGAGAAACAATAAGGGAATAGTAATATTAGTGAATAAATGGGATTTAGTTGAAGATAAAGAGACTAATACCATTAAACACTATACAGATAAAATTAAAAGAGCGATTGAACCATTTACAGATGTGCCAATTCTTTTTATATCCGTATTAACAAAGCAGCGTATTTTTAAGGCCATTGAAACAGCAGTTGAGGTATATAATAATAGAAACACAAAAATAGCAACACGTAAGTTTAATGATACAATGTTGCCTATTATAGAAAACTATCCTCCGCCTGCTTATAAAGGTAAGTTTGTGAAGATTAAATTCTGTATGCAATTGCCAACACCATATCCGCAATTTGCTTTCTTTTGTAATTTGCCACAGTATGTTCGGGAGCCTTACAAGCGCTATTTAGAGAATAAATTAAGAGAAAAATTTAATTTCTCTGGAGTTCCTATTAGTATTTTTATGCGTAAGAAATAAGAAAATAAAGAGTTAAAATTAAAAAGGCATCTATTACTCAGTAATAGATGCCTTTTTAATTTTATGTATATAAGTATAATGTTACCAACCTCCAGAGGCGCCACCTCCTCCAAAGCCGCCGCCGCCGAAACCTCCTCCAAAGCCACCACCGCTAAATCCTCCACCTCCAAAGCTTCCGCTTCCGCTAGAGGAGCCTCCACGGCCCATATTGCTTAGAATAATAATATCTCTAAAATCTAATCCAGAGCCTCTGCGACCGCCGCTATTATTTCCATTGTTTCCTTTTCTATTCCATAGAATTATTAGGATAATAAAAAAGATGATGAATGGTAAAAAAGCCTCAAAAGGAATTCTATCATTGTTAAATGTTCTGTCTTCTGTAAATTCACCATTAAGAACATTGAAAATAGCATCGGAACCCTTATTTAATCCACCGTAATAATTGTTTTGTTTAAACCTAGGTAGAATAACGGTTTCGATAATTCTGCGAGACATGGCGTCTGTTAAAGAACCTTCTACTCCATACCCAGTATTTATTGCAATTTTTCTATCGTCTTTGGCAAGTAAAATTAAAACCCCATTATCTTCATTAGCTTGTCCTATTCCCCATTTTTCACCCCAATTTGCTCCTAAGTAGGTTATGTTTTCTCCTTCTGTAGAGCTAATAATAGCAACAACTATTTGCGTTGAGGTGCTGTCGGAATATTTAATAAGCTTTTCGGTAAGTGATTGATTTTCAGATTTAGATAACAAACTAATATAGTCATAGACACTAGTCTGGTTTTGTTTCCCAGGTTTATCTGGGATATTAAATTGCGCCTGAGAAATCGTCCAAAAGCATAAAAAAAGTAAAAGAAGGTTACCCTTTAGATATTTCATTGCTTAGTTCGTTTGTGTCTCCATGCGTCCACGGAAAATGTTCTTCTAGCTCTTGACCAGCTTTTAGAACACCGTTAATAATACCTTCTTTAAAATTGCCTGTTATAAAATCTTTGCGAATGACCTCTTTGGTGTTATCCCAAAAATTTTCGGGCACCACTTGGTCAATACCTTTATCACCATAAATAGCAAATTTTCTATCATTAACTGCTATGTAGATAAGCACTCCATTTTCGGCTTTGGTGTTATCCATTTTAAGCAAATGAAAAACTTCCTTAGCTCTATCTAGCATTTCTAGTCGAGTATGTGCTTCTATGTGTACACGTATTTCCCCTGAAGTATTTTTTTCAGCTTGTAGAATAGCAGAAACAACTTCTTGCTCTTCTTCTGGTGTTAAAAAGTCCTCAACTTTTGACATTAAATTTTATTTAAAATCGAAATTTACATCTGGAGCATTTTCAGAACCTGCTTCAGATTTAAAGTAAGCTAGTTCATCAAAATTAAAGATTCCGGCAAGTATAGATCCTGGGAATTTTTTAATAAGAACATTATAGGGTTCTACGGTAGCATTAAAACGATCTCTAGCAACATTAATTCTATTTTCAGTCCCTTCTAATTGCGATTGTAACTCTAGAAAGTTCTGGTTTGCTTTTAAATCAGGATAACGTTCTACTGTAACTAATAAGCTTTTTAAAGCGCCACTAAGGCCGCCTTGTGCTTGGTTAAATTTTGCAAGTTGCTCTGGAGTTATGTTTGTTGGGTCTATAGATATAGAAGTTGCTTTTGCTCTAGCTTCTATAACCGCTGTTAAAGTTCCTTTTTCAAAGTCAGCAGCACCTTGCACTGTTTTTACTAAGTTGCCAATAAGGTCATTTCTTCTTTGGTAGGCACTTTCTACATTTGCCCATGTTTTTGTAGAGGTTTCTTTTAGTTGTACGGCAGTATTGTTAAAACCAACGGCCCATTGGTAAATTCCGAATGCTAATACGCCGAGTACAATTAAAGCAATTAATCCTTTTTTCATAATAGTTGTGTTTATAGTTTTATAGGTTATTTTTTATTTTAATTAGTTCTGATTTTACTTTTTCTAATTTTTGAATTAGATCAAAATTAGATAAGGTTTTATGACGTTCTTCTTTTAAATGCGTTTTTGCGCCATCTAAAGTAAAGCCACGCTCTTTTACAAGGTGGAATATTAATTTTAGATTAGTAATGTCCTGTGGTGTAAATTTGCGATTGCCTTTGGCATTCTTTTTAGGTTTAAGAACATCGAATTCTTTTTCCCAAAAGCGAATTAAAGATGTGTTTACATCAAAAGCTTTAGCAACTTCGCCAATACCATAATACCTTTTTTCTGGAAGATCTATTTGCATTAATCTAAAGATTGATTTTCTTGGTTTGCATATTTCAGCATATTCTGAAATTCTTCAGGAGACAAACTACCATAGTAAAAATTAAGAGGATTAATTCTATCGTTTTCCTTCCACACTTCATAATGTAAGTGGGGAGCTTCCGAACGTCCTGTGCTTCCTACGAAACCAATAAGGTCTCCTCTTTTTACTTTTTGTCCCTTTATTACATTATATTGGCTCATGTGGGCATAAAGACTAAGGTAGCCATAGCCGTGGTCAATACGAATGTGCTTTCCGTAACCAGAAGAGTTATTATCTGCTCGTGCTATTTTACCATCGCCAGATGCATAAATAGGAGTTCCTTTTGGTGCTGTAAAATCCATGCCATAATGCATTTTTCTGGCCTTTGTAAAAGGGTCAGAACGCCAACCGTAACCAGAAGCCATACGAGTTAAATCCTCATTATTTATGGGTTGTATAGCAGGGATAGCAGCGAGGAGTTTTTCTTTTTCCTCCGCTAGTTTAGTAATTTCATCTAAAGACTTAGATTGTATTGCCATTTGTTTTTTAATAACATCTAATCGTTTGGTAGTGGCAATTACCATATCAGAATTATTAAAGCCTTCTAAAGATTTGTAGCGGTTTATTCCCCCAAAACCAGCCCTGCGCTGTTCTTCAGGTATAGGGTTTGCTTCAAAATATAATCGGTATATATTGTTGTCGCGATCTTCGATATTGGCTAAAACATCTTCAATCTGTTCCATTTTCTTATCTAATAATTCAAACTGAAGTTCGTAATTTTTAACTTCGCGTTGTAAGGATAGTTCTTTGGGAGTATTTATTAAATTGGTGTTTAAAAGAAATACTAAAGCCAACAAACCGAACAGAACAGAACCTATAAAAAAGAGCCCAATATTGCGTAATCGCCTAGATTTTTTAGGCTCAATCTTGCGATAAGAAAGCGTATCGGGATCGTAATAATATTTTACTTTAGACATGAATGGATTTTATCCTATTTTTGCGCTGTAGTTTTAACAGAACAAACAAATATAAAAATTGTTTTGCAGAAACCATTATTTTTTAAAAAACCTTACCATTTTAGATGAATTCCAAGGAAATTAGAAGTCAGTTTTTAGATTTTTTTAAAGAAAAGAATCACAAGATAGTAGCATCAGCACCAATGGTTATTAAAGATGACCCAACTTTGTTGTTTACTAATGCCGGAATGAACCAATTTAAAGAATACTTTTTAGGGAATAGCGTAGCACAAAACCCACGTGTTTCGGATAGTCAAAAGTGTTTAAGAGTTAGTGGTAAACATAACGATTTAGAGGAGGTTGGTAAAGATACATACCACCATACCATGTTCGAGATGCTTGGAAACTGGAGTTTTGGAGATTACTTTAAAAAAGAAGCTATAGAATGGGCATGGGAGTTATTAACCGATGTTTTAAAGATAGATAAAGAAAGCCTTTATGTTTCTGTTTTCGAAGGAAGTACAGATGCAGATAATTTAGAAATGGATATGGAGGCTTACAATTTATGGAAGGCCATTGTTCCAGAAGATCGTATTATTAGAGGGAATAAAAAAGATAATTTTTGGGAAATGGGAGAACAAGGACCATGTGGCCCATGTTCCGAGATTCATGTAGATATTCGTTCGGCAGAAGAAAAAGCAAAAGTTTCTGGTGCAAGTTTAGTAAATGCAGACCACCCTTTAGTGGTTGAAATTTGGAACTTGGTTTTTATGCAATACAATCGTAAAGCAGGCGGAGAATTAGAGCCATTGCCAGCGAAGCATGTAGATACAGGTATGGGATTTGAACGCCTTTGTATGGTTATGCAAAATGTAAAATCTAATTATGATACCGATGTTTTTACTCCTATTATTAGAGAGATAGAAGCGATTACGAATTCTAAATATGGTAATAATGAAGAAGTAGATATTGCCATACGTGTAATTGCGGATCATATTAGAGCCGTTTCTTTTTCTATTGCAGATGGGCAATTGCCAAGTAATACAGGTGCCGGTTATGTAATACGAAGAATACTTAGAAGAGCAGTGCGTTATGGTTTTACCTTTTTAGAAACCAAAGAACCTTTTATGTATCGATTGGTAAAAGTTCTAACAAGTACTATGGGCGATGCTTTTCCAGAACTTAAAGAGCAAAGTCAGTTAATAGAAAACGTTATTAAAGAAGAAGAACATTCTTTTTTAAAGACTTTAGACCAAGGTCTAGTATTATTAGATAATATTATAGGCAATACAGAAGGAAAAGAAGTTGATGGAGCAAAGGCTTTTGAGTTATATGATACGTATGGATTCCCAATAGATCTTACAGCATTAATTCTTGGAGAAAGAGGATATACTCTAGATGAAGCAGGGTTTGAAAAAGCGATGCAAGCCCAAAAAAAACGTTCTAAATCGGCCTCTGAAATATCTAAAGAAGATTGGACTATCTTGGCTAATGACTCCGAACAAGAATTTGTAGGTTACGATAGACTAGAGGCAGATGTAAAGCTTATAAAATATAGAAAGGTAACTTCTAAGAAAGACGGAGAGCAATTTCAAATGGTATTTAACTTAACTCCATTTTACGCAGAAGGCGGTGGGCAAGTTGGGGATAAAGGATATTTAGAAGTTCCTAATGGCGATGTGGTTTATATTATAGATACTAAAAGAGAAAATAATGAAATTGTTCATTTTTCTAAAAATTTACCAAAGAAGCTAGAAGAGACTTTAAAGGCTGTAGTAGATAAAAAACAACGCCAAAGAACCGAAGCGAACCATACAGCAACACACTTACTACATCAAGCTTTAAGAGAAGTTTTAGGAGTACATGTAGAGCAAAAAGGTTCTGCAGTACATTCTAAATATTTACGTTTCGATTTTTCTCATTTTTCCAAGTTAAGTCCAGAGGAATTAAGACAAGTAGAGAGTTTTGTAAATGCAAGAATAGAAGGTAAGCTGGCATTGCAAGAGAATAGAGCAGTCCCTATGAAAGAGGCACTGGAAGAAGGTGCTATGGCATTATTCGGTGAAAAGTACGGTGATACTGTTCGTACCATTCGTTTTGGTCAGTCTATGGAACTGTGTGGTGGTACCCATGTGAAGAATACAGCAGATATTTGGCATTTTAAAATTAAGAGCGAAGGAGGGGTAGCTTCTGGGATTCGTAGAATAGAAGCCATAACTTTTGATGGAGTTAGAGAGTTTTATTTTGATAATAATAGAACTTTATTCGAAATTAAAGATTTACTAAATAATGCTAAAGACCCAATTAAAGCGGTATCTACTTTACAAGAAGAAAATAGTGCTCTTAAAAAACAAATAGCAGAACTTTTAAAAGATAAAGCAAAGAACTTAAAAGGAGATTTGTTAGGCAGCCTTGAAGAAGTTAACGGAGTACAATTTTTAGCAAAAAAGATAGATTTAAATGCTGCAGGAATAAAAGACCTTTCTTTTGAAATGGGAGCAAATAAAGATAATTTGTTTTTATTATTTGGAACAAAGCAGAACGGGAAGGCACTATTGTCTTGCTATATTTCTAAAGAATTGGCAACGTCAAAAAATTTGAATGCTGGGACTATTGTTCGCGAGCTTGGTAAATATATCCAAGGAGGAGGAGGAGGTCAGCCATTTTTTGCTACTGCGGGGGGTAAAAACCCGGCAGGAATAGAAGAAGCTTTAGAAAAAGCTAGAGAGTATTTGGTTTAAAAGAAGGTGTTTGTTAGATATTGAGCGTACGGATTAAGAGGTTTAAATACAAGGATAAGTTAAGAAATCGACTTTAATAAATTAGTGTACTATGAAAAATCTGATTATTATTCTTTGTATGCTTTTAATTTCATGCATAGAGGATAAGGAAGCAACAAAATTAGAAAGTAAAACGCCTGAAATTAAAAATCGTAAAATTACTTCCCATCAAAAATTGCAGATAGCTGAGTATTGGAGAAAAGCGAATCTAGCAGGTCTTTATTCGGTAAAACGCCAAAAATATTTAGATTCCGCTTTACTTATAAAGCCAGATTCGGCTTATTTCTGGCAACAAAAGGCAATGCCTTTGTACAAAGCCCGTAAATATTCACTTGGTAAACCCTTTTTAAAGAAAGCTGTTGAGTATGATGCAGCTGGGCAACTGGATTATAGCGGCTTTATGAAATGTATATTTTCTAAGGAGTATCAGGAGTCAATAACAGAATTATTAGAGGTTAAAGAACTGCTTGGCGATAGGTATGTTATGGATCATACGTACAATTTCTATATTGGACTTGATTATTTACAATTAAATAAATTCGATAAGGCTAAAGAGTTTTTACTAAAGAGTAAAGAGCAGCAATTTAAAGATTTTCCTAATGATGAGCCAGAGGAGGCTTGTCATTATTTGGATTGGTTTTATTTGGGAATTGTGGAGTATGAGTTAGAAAATTTTGACGCTGCAATAGCCCATTTTAATATGTCACTTAAGGTGTATACTAATTTTGCAGACGCATTATATTATAAGGCTATTTCTCTTCGAAATAATAATCAATTAGATGAAGCTAAAAAGGTGTTTGAGCTTGCTTTTAAAAACAAGCAAAATACAATTAATGAAGATCAAGTTTTTTATGAAATTTATCCATATCAAATATTTCATAAATTAAGTCCAATGTTAAGTATATCTGAATGAAACTTCAAACCAATATTGGGTTAAAGCCAGAGAAACATCAAATAGGTTATAATAGTAAATTACTATTGCTAGGTTCTTGCTTTGTAGAGAATATAGGGGAGAAATTAAAATACTATAAATTCCAAACGGTTCAGAATCCGTTTGGAATTTTATTTCACCCTGTAACTATAGAAAACCTTATTACTAGAGCGATTACGTCTAAAAAATATACCAAGGAATCTATTTTTTTACATAACGAACGTTGGTATTGTTTCGATGCGCATTCAGAGGTGAGTGCTAATACTCCAGAGGAGTTGTTACAGAGGCTTAATATGGGTTTACAACATACTAGAGAGCAAATAAAAAAAGCATCTCATATTGTAATTACATTGGGTACTGCTTGGGTGTATTCTGTTGTGGAAACTCAAAAAGTAGTAGCCAACTGTCATAAAGTGCCACAAAAGCAATTTTCCAAAAGAGTATTATCCGTAAAGGAAATTCAAGATAGTTTAGAGCGTATAACCCATCACATAAAATCTATAAATAAAGAAGCAACTCTAATTTTCACCATTTCACCAGTACGCCATTTAAAAGACGGATTTGTAGAAAATCAACAAAGTAAAGCGCATTTGTTTACAGCTCTCCATGCGCATTTAGAGAATGTTGGATGTTATTTTCCTTCGTATGAAATTATGATGGATGAATTGCGCGATTATAGGTTTTACAAAGAAGATATGGTGCACCCCAATACAACGGCAATTAGTTATATCTGGGAAAAATTCACCTCTGTTTGGATGGCAGAGGATGTTCAGAAAGTAATGGATAAGGTAAATGTCGTTCAAAAAGGATTGTCTCACAGGCCTTTTAATAAAGATTCTCAAGAGCATAAAACTTTTTTAGAAGCCCTTAAAAAGAAAAAAACGTACCTTGAAGAAACATATACATTTATGAAATTTACCCAATGAAGAGAGTTTTAATTGGCGCTGTAATTATGTTAGCAGTAGTTCTTGTTTTTCGTTCTTGTTCAGAAGACAAGGAAGAGAAATCTATTTTACAAGAAAGTTCGATGCTTATTCAACAGCAAATAAAAAATGTCTCCAAATTGGTAGTTACCGAAGGGCATTTTGCTGAGGTTTATAATTATAAAGATTCACAAGAGCTTTTTGGGACGTTAATTACGGCAGATAAAAAGGCTTTGGTTGTAGTTAATGCGGAGGTAACAGTTGGGTACGATTTAAGTGAATTGGTTTTTGAGGTAGATGAAAAAACAAAAACCTTATACATAAAAAGTATTCCAGAGCCCGAAATAAAAATAAACCCAGATTTTGAATACTACGATGTTGCTGCAGATTACCTTAATCCCTTTAAAGCTAAAGATTACAATACTATAAAGAAAAACGTGCGCGCTTCTTTGCTAAAGAAAGTAGAGGCTTCTTCTTTGCAGCGTAATGCAAAGAATAGGTTGTTAAGCGAGCTTTCTAAATTTTATGTATTAACTAATTCCATGGGGTGGACGTTACAGTATAACGAACAAGTTGTGCAAGGAAATAGCTTAAAACAATTAGTAAAAGATTAAGTCGGTGTAATTTTAGCACCTTCTTTTGCTAGATTAAGTCCGTTATCTACAAGCTTACCTATTTTGGGGTTTTCTAATTTTAAGTTTTCTAAGTATGTCTCAATAGAGGTTGCGAATTCTATATTTTTACTTTCCATAGCCAACTCGAATAGCTCTATAGAGAGAAGCCAATCTTTAGGGTGATTATTTTGAATTTCTTTAAAGACTTTATTTCTAGAAAGGATTTTGTTTTTTCCTTCTCTAAAATCTCTAACCTGTTGGTAAAGTTCTTCTAATTTTAGCTGTTCCAGAGTTTTTTCAACTTTGTGTTTGGTAGATGTAATTTCATGTGTTATCCTATTAAAGCTCGATAAATCTGCGGGCCCATGGAATGCGGATACTACTTTTTCTCCAATAGCCATATTGTAAAGTTCCTCTTTCGATTGGAACAGAACTTCCTCTAAATGGGTTACAACACAATTTTTTAGGGTGATTAAAATAATTTCACCCTGTAAGTTTCGTGTTCCGGTGATTATTTTTCCTTTAACTATAATACCGCCTTCAAATTCTAAAGAAACCATCTCTCCTTCGTAGATGTTATATGCTTTAAGGTCTCTAGGGCTCATATCTTCAATGGAGATATTAATACCTTTAAGTTTTCCTATAGGCGAACCAAAACCATGAGGGTGTTGGTTGGTTCCGTGTCCAATTAATTCTTGGTTTCTATAAGAAAGAGCGGTAAGTCCCGTGGTTTGAAAAAATATGGAATTGCCATTACCTGCAATTACATTAGTAAAGTTTCCTGAAATTTGCAAACCTGTGCTTAATTCAATAGTGCCAATTTCTTGCGAATCAATTAGTTTTTGAACGCCGTTCCATCCGCCAGTTCTTAAAGCCATGGTATTGGCAAATTCTTCTAGAACTTGGCTTAAAAAAGAAAAGTCAGGAGTTACAAATAATTGCGGTTGCGGTTTGGTAATATCAAAAGCAGTATGCGCCGCAATCTTGGAATAGGGAATTTTTTTTACTTCATCCGTCATGCACCAAGCACTCTCACCAATAGAAGATAAAAGGCCCGCGCCATATATTTTAGGGTTTTCAACAGTACCGATTAAGCCGTATTCTACCGTCCACCAATGTAGGTTTCGAATGAAAGCCATTTCACTGGGTTCTCCCATGTTCTGTTGTAGCGTTTCTATTTTGTTTTCCGCTTTTTTAATTTCATCTTCTGGAGTGTTCGGAGCCTCTTTTATAATAGATAAATGCCGCACGGCTTCATATAATTCATAATCTTTTTTGCTCGAAATAGCTTTACAACCAATCTCTCCAAAGCGCCTTAAATATTCAGAGTATTCGGGGTTTGCAATAATTGGAGCGTGGCCAGCACCTTCATGTATAATATCTGGAGCAGGCGTGTATTCTATATTTTCCAATTGCCGAATATCCGATGCTATTACTAATACATTGTATGCTTGGAACTCCATAAATGCAGAAGGAGGAATAAATCCGTCTACGGCAACAGCTGCCCAGCCTATTTCCTGTAAAATACGGTTCATGCCATACATGTTAGGAATATTTTGGATAGAGATTCCTGTTTTCTTTAGACCATCTAAATAAGAGGAATGCGCTACTTTTCCCAAATAATCCACATTTTTACGCATTACATAACGCCACACTGCTTGATCAATAGCAGAATAATTTTCATAGTCTTGCGGTTTTATAAATTGCAGTAAATGTTCTGGCAACTTCTCTAAGATAGGATTGCTTTGGTAAGCGTTTTGCATGGTATTTAGTGTTAGGTAATTTAGCAATAAAATGCTATTAAAGGTAAGTTTTTAGTTTTAGGGTCTTTTGTATTGTAATTATTTAAGGAAAAATTCCTATATTTTTATAATATTCAGTAATTTGTATGCTTAAGTGGGGTTTTATAATCGGAATACAGGAAATTTTATGGAACAAAAGTTAGATGCTATAGATAGAAAAATATTGCAGATACTAGAAAAGGATGCAAAAACAAATACGAAAGAAATAGCAGAGCGGTTGCAAATGACAAAAACTCCTGTTTATGAGCGTATTAGAAGATTGGAGAAAAATGGTTTTATTTCTAAGTATGTGGCTATTTTAGATAAAAACAAAATAGAACCTAGTATTACGGTTTTTAGTTTTGTGTCTTTAGATGCGCAAAAAGAAAGGTTAATGGATGATTTTGCGGCTAGCGTAAAAAAATACCCAGAGGTGGTGGAGTGCTTTGTGGTAGGTGGGGAATTCGATTTTTTACTTAAAATTATAGTAAAAGATCTAGATGATTATTTTAAGTTCTCTAAAGATAAGGTGGCATCCTTGCCACATATAGGAATGGTGAAAAGTGCTTTTGTTTTAAATGAAGTAAAAGACAGCACCTATTTTCCATTATTAGAAAAAAAAGAGGCAGCTTCTTAAGAAGCTGCCTCTTTGGTGTTTTACTTAGAAGCCATTACTTGTGGCGGATATGCTTTGAGTATTTCAGCAACAAATAGCTGTATACGTTCTTCTTTCTTTTCTATGCTTTTGGCATGTCCAAGAGTTCCTATTCCTTTGCCTTGCCACACTAATTCTTTGCTTTTAGCATCGATTAAATCAATATATAAAGAGCCTTCTGTTCGGGTGCTTACTTGTGTTCCATTGTTCATTCCTGGTCTCCAATAATATGGGCTCCAACCCCAGCCGAAACCTCCGCCCCAATAGTTGTTGTAAATATCTACTTGTTCTTTTTCTTTGGTAAAAATACTTACCAAAATGTCTGGTGAGTTAGATTTTGTAAAACCTCTTGTAGCCATTTCACTATCAATAGCTCTTAGGATTCTCTTTTTATCTAAATCAGATATTTCTGCTTTATCAATACCAGTTTTGTAAAATGCATAAGACTTATAAGAAGCAAAATTTGCATCTTTATCATAGTCAGAAAGCACACGTACCGAAGTACAAGCGCTTAATAGAACTACCATTAATACTGGTAGCGCTAGTAATTGTAATTTTTTCATAGCAATTATTTTTATCGAGTTAAAAACAAAATTCTTCTCTATAAACTTCTCAAAAATCGTGCCGAAGAATCGAGTTTATTGTTTGTTAGTTTTTACATTATAGCTATAGGGGCAATGCCTGCATCCGCTCTCACAGCAATACCCTCTTTTTAAATGAAACTGTTTTGTAAATACCTTATACCCTTGTTCGGATAAGTAATAATCCCCTTCTTCTAACGGAATAATATCTTTCATTGTAATACAAATAGGTTACTATTATGGCGGATAAAATTAAGAATTCTTAGCAGATAAGGAGCGCTATTTCAATGGAAATAGCCGTGTTTTGTGAGAATATTTATATTTTAGAGTGTTTAATCGTTTTTGTTCCTAGGGAAATCTAGTATATATTTAGGATTAAAAAATTACAATTATCTTTGGAGATAAGCGTTTGTAAAAAGCATTTATGATATTAATATTTAAACATTTCTTCTATAAAAATTATGTTGGCTTGTCCTTATGGCCTTTCATAATCTTAAAGGATAATACCTTAAAGGGAGATATTGTACTTATTAATCACGAAAAGATTCACCTTAAACAGCAGCAAGAGTTACTTATTCTTCCTTTTTATATTTGGTATGTAACAGAATGGCTTTTACGAAGTCTATTATATTTAGATAGCTATAAGGCATACCAGAATATAAGTTTTGAGCGTGAGGCATATTGTAATGAAAATAATTTAGATTATTTAAATCAAAGGAAGTTTTTCAGCTTTATTAAATATCTTTGGCGTTACTAAACTAGTTTCTAGTGCAAACGCAAAATCAAAAGGTAAATTTATCTATATTAAACGATAAAGGAATTACGTTTTTTATAAAGCGCGAAGATTTAATACACCCTTTAATATCGGGAAATAAGTACCGCAAACTAAAATATAATATACTTGCTGCAAAGGCTGCTAAGCAAGATACTCTGTTAACATTTGGAGGAGCATATTCTAACCATATCGCAGCTGTAGCTTATGCAGGTAAACAAGAAGGTATAAGTACTATTGGCGTTATTAGGGGAGAGGAACTAAAAGATAAATGGCAAAAGAATGCTACTTTACTTTTAGCACGCGCTCATGGTATGGAATTTAAATTTGTGTCTAGAGAAGTTTATAGAAATAAAGATGCTCCAGAATTTAAAACAGAATTAGAAAAAGAATTTGGGCATTTTTATATGCTTCCGGAAGGTGGCACCAATGCGTTGGCCGTAGAAGGTTGTCAAGAAATTATTACGGATGAAGATGCCTCTTTTAATGTAATAACTTCTGCTGTGGGCACAGGAGGAACAATAGCAGGGATTATAAACGCATCTAACAATACGCAAAGGGTAATTGGTTTTCCTGCCTTGAAGGGTGGTTTTTTACAAGAAGATATTTGTAAATTTACAAACAAAAGGAATTGGGAACTTCAAAATGAATACCATTTTGGAGGTTATGGTAAAGTATCGCCAGAATTAATCCAGTTTATTAATGATTTTAAAATAAAAACTAATATTCCATTAGACCCAGTATATACAGGAAAAATGATATTTGGATTAATGGAGATGATTCAAGAAGATTGTTTTGAATCGGGAACTAAAATTTTGGCGATTCATACCGGAGGTTTGCAAGGGATAGCAGGCATGAATGCGTTATTAAAAAAGAAAAAACAACCAATGCTAGTAATAGAATGAAAAAATATATAATCTTTTTTTGTGTTGGTCTTTTTTTAGTTAGTTGTAAATCTAAAAAAACAACTGTTCGTTCTGGGGAGTTAAGAACCAAGAATGTAGTTTCTCATAAAAAGAAAACTACCACAGAAGCATATAAAGATTTACCTGAAGATGATGGTAAATTTGTTTCTTTTAGAATTGGTTCCATTCAAGAATATATAGATGTTTTTTCCGAAGTAGCCCAAATAGAAATGATGGCTTATGGTATTCCTGCAAGTATAACTTTAGCGCAAGGTTTGCTAGAAAGTGGTTATGGTAAAGGGGAATTGGCCATGAAAACTAACAATCATTTTGGAATTAAGTGCCATACCGGATGGGAAGGCGATTATGATTTTCATGACGACGATGAAAAAGGCGAGTGTTTTAGAAAATATAATCACCCAAGATATTCTTATAGAGATCACAGTGTTTTTTTAACCACTAGAGCTAGGTATGCTTTTCTGTTTAATTACCAGTATAATGATTATAAATCATGGGCAAAGGGATTAAGAAAGGCGGGTTATGCAACAGATGTAAAATATCCACAAAAATTATTATATCTTATAGAAAAGCATAAATTAGACCAGTATGATACTCCTTCAGATGTAGCTTCTAGGATAAAGAGAAAACCAGTAAGGGTTGTTAGATCGAATCAGAAAACTCATATTGTAAAAAAAGGAGATACTTTATATTCTATCTCTAGAAAATATTTTGTTTCGGTAGAGGATTTAATGCGTATTAATAAAATGAAAGATGCCAACTTAGCTATTGGCCAACAGATTACGGTAAAGTAAAAGCAATAAAGAAAGATGATTTATAAAAGAAGTAGTGCTTTATTTAATGAAGCGAAAAAATATATTCCAGGGGGTGTAAATTCACCAGTACGTGCTTTTAACGCAGTAGGTGGGGACCCAATTTTTGTAAAGGAAGCTAAGGGAGCGTATTTATATGATGAGGATGGTAATACACTTATAGATTATATAGCTTCATGGGGGCCATTAATTTTAGGTCATGTATATGAACCAGTTTTAAATGCAATAATAGATAAAGCAAAAAAAGGAACCTCTTTTGGTATGCCAACAGAGATAGAAACAGATTTGGCCAAGTTAGCCGTTTCTATGGTTCCAAACATAGATAAAATACGCTTTGTAAATAGTGGAACAGAGGCTTGTATGAGCGCTGTTCGTTTGGCAAGAGGGTATAGTGGAAAAGATAAAATCATTAAATTTTCGGGTTGTTACCATGGCCATTCCGATTCTTTTTTAATTCAAGCAGGTAGTGGTGCCGTTACTTTTGGTAGCCCAAATAGTCCAGGAGTTACACAAGGGACAGCAAAAGACACACTTTTAGCAAATTATAATGATTTAGAAAGTGTAAAGGCATTAACTAGTGCTAATAAAGGAGAAATAGCAGCCGTAATTATAGAACCTATTGCAGGGAATATGGGTTGTATTATTCCAACAGAGGAATTTATTACAGGTTTACGTGAACTGTGTACCAAAGAAGGGATCTTATTAATTTTTGATGAGGTAATGACAGGTTTTCGTTTAGGAGCCGGTGGCGCACAAGAAGCGTTAGGCATCCCTGCCGATATTGTTACTTTTGGTAAAGTTATAGGTGGCGGATTACCAGTAGGTGCTTTTGCTGCCAGAAATGAAATTATGAATTACCTAGCTCCAGACGGGCCAGTGTACCAGGCAGGTACGCTTAGCGGTAACCCATTAGCAATGAGTGCTGGTTTGGCAATGCTTACAGAATTAAATAACAGACCAGAAGTTTTTGAAAGCCTTGCAGATAAAACAGAACATTTACATGAAGGGTTTGATAATGTATTAAAAACCAAAGGAATTCCCTACCAAATAAACCGATATGGGAGTATGATTTCTGTACACTTTACAGATGCGCCAGTGGTAGATTTTGCTTCTTCGGCCAAAGGAAATAATGAGACGTTTAAAACCTATTTTCATGGCATGTTAAACCAAGGTATTTATTTGCCTCCTTCTGCTTTTGAAAGCTATTTTTTAAATGATGCTTTATCCTATGGCGATTTAGATAAAACTATAGATGCCTTAAAAAAGGTATTTTAAGAACGGTATCTGTAATAGAGATTAGTTTTGTGTATACTACGATTGAGTTTCGAAAAAGAACATATAACCCGCTCTAATATATTGTGTCTAAGGGAAAATTATATCTGCGGAGTTGTTTAAAATGACTTTTCGTGTGTTCGCAGTTATTCTAATCATGCTTTTGATTGGGTGAAAAATATTTTTTGTTTTCTGGTATTGAATTTCTATCAGATCAATCACTCTTAGTATATACTACTTTGCCATTAAAAATGGTCATCGCTATTTCTGTTTTTAAGAATTTATCTTCGGGTATTGTCATTATATCTTGATTGTAGATAGTAAAGTCAGCTAGTTTTTTAGCAGTGATTGAGCCTTTTATGTTTTCTTCGAAAGCACCGTAGGCGGCATCAAGAGTATAGGATTTTAATGCTTGTTCTCTGGTCATTTTTTGTTCAGGTTCATAACCACCTTCGGGAGTACCTTTTAAAGTTTTTCTGCTTATACTAGCATACAAACTGGCAATCGGATTCAGCGGCTCTACGGGCACATCGGTTCCATTAATAATAGGTATACCGCTCTTTAAAAGGTCTTGCCACATATATGCACCTTCTTTAATTCGTTTTTCGCCCATACGGTCAATTGCCCAAGGTCTATCAGAAGACATGTGTACGGCTTGCATTGCCGGAATTACCCCTAGTTTCGCAAAACGGGGAATATCATCAGGGTGTAAATGTTGGGCATGTTCTATACGAAATCTGTGATTCGTTTTTAAGTCCGGCAATTCTACAAAGGCAGCTTCGTAGCGGTCTAAAATTTCCCTGTTAGCGCGATCACCAATAGCATGTGAACAAACTTGAAAGCCATTTCGTAAACCATTTAAGGCAGTTTCTTTTACATCTTTCATAGGTAAGGTTTCATGACCAAAATGTCCTGGTCGGTCGGTATATGATTCTAATAACCAAGCACCACGGGAACCTAACGCACCATCACAGCTTAATTTTATTGATCGGATGGTTAAGAGATTGTCAGGGTCTACTAAGGGTCCCCTTTCGTACCATTCGTTAAGTAAATCTTTGTTTCCTCCTTTAATCATAGCATACATGCGTACCTTCATTTTATTTGCCGCCTTTTTGTCTTCATAAAGAGCTATGGTATTCTTTGCTATACCAGCATCATGAAAGCTGGTAATTCCGTTTCTGTGACAAGCGGCGACGGCTAAGTCAAAAGCTTTGTCTCTTTTTTCAGAATTTTCTTCTGGAACATGCTTCCAAATTAAGCTTGTGGCGCGCTCGTTGAAAATACCTGTAGGCCTTCCTGTTTTGTCGCGCATAACTTCGCCTCCTTCAACCGAAAATTTATCGATTCCATCTTTTGATAATATTTGTAAACCAGCAATTTCCATGGCCTTGGCATTGGCGAAAGCCGCATGGCCGCTAGCATGACTCAGAAATACCGGATTATCCGGAGATACTTTACTTAATTTGTAATGTGTTTGAAAACCATTTACGGCATCTTCGGGCAATGCATCCCATTTACTTTGGTGCCAGCCTCTTCCTATAATCCATTCGCCTGGCTCTGCATTTTTTACTGCCTCTGCGACGATATCTACTATTTCTTGATAGCTTGTTGTATTGAGTAAATCAACTTCTAACTCATTGTATCCCAGGCCCATAAAATGTCCATGCCCTTCGATTAAACCTGGGGTCATGGTTTTACCTTCTAGGTCAATAATTTTGGTTTGGGCGGTTTTATATTCTTGTGCTTCTGCTAAACTACCTGCAAAAAGGATGATATTATCTTTGGTAGCAACAGCTTCTACCATCGTTTGAGTAGAATCTACTGTATAAATAGGACCACCATATAGTAACAAGGTTGCGGCTTGTTTTTTCGGACTCGAACATGAAGCTGCTAATAGGAAGCTAATGGCTAAAACCCAGAAAATAGAACTTTTTCGTATCATTAGTATTGATTTAAAAAAACTGAATTTACATATAAAGGATTAATTAAAGGACAAGAGTACCCTATAATAAGCTTTATCCTGTACAAAAGAAAGAATTACTTTTCGATAACTATTACAGGCTCCATAATCTAAGTTCTAAACAAGTAGTATTGATACACAAACTTTAAGAAAGGAGAGACTTGAGCATTAAATTTATACGTTATTTTCTACAGTATTTTATCAACCTAGCTTTGTTAGAAAAACACTTACTTTTAGGATTATTAAATGAAGTCTATTTAAGTTTTTACTTGAATAGATATCCTATTCCAATTTGAAAAACATTACTGTTCGATTCTTCAAGTTCAAAATCGAAAGTATCCGTTAATCCTCTCATATATCTGATATTTCCGAAAAAATTGTCCATAAACTTATAGGTAGCACCTATTCCAAGGCTAAACTCAAAGCTTTTTCCGTTTCCATCAAAAGAAACTTCACCATTATTAATATTCGTATATGTTTGCTCATCATGAACTAAAAAGTTAAAAGATGGAGCCATATCTAATGAAAAATTAGTAGATAAATATATTTTTGCTAAAATAGGAACCTGAATATAATCAAAGTTGTAATTGCGTTCAGGCGAAATACTTCCATCCAACATAGGTGCAGCTTTTACTCCTTGGGTTGCATATAAAACTTCTGGTTGGATAGAAAAATTATTTCCAATATGGAATTCAGCTATTAGTCCAAAATGATAGCCTGTTTTTAAGTTGTTTTCTCTAAAATTAGTTGAAGATATATTCCACCTTTAACTCCAAAATTAATTTTTTCTTGACTTTTTACAGTTGTTAATGTCAAAATCGCTACTGAAATTATTAAAATAGTTTTTTTCATATTATTTATATGAAGCTCTAAGATAATATAAATTGCTGTATTGTTATTATTACGATAGCTTTAGTTCTAACATGTTTTGCAAAGAAAAAGCCATATCCTTGAGGACACGGCTCCACGTTAAAGATTTAAAACGTAACTAAAATTATTTATTTTCCTTTTTGGGTGTGCCCTTCTTTTTAAATCCATTTTTTTTACCAGATTTTCTCATTTTATGGTGTTTATGTGCTTCCATTTTCTCCCATTTACTATACTGGTCTTCCGAGAGTATATTTTTCATCTTAGCCTTTTGTGCTATCTTACGATCTAACATAGCATTTTGCATAGTAAAGCGCTCTTCAGAAGTTAGCTTTTTAGTATCGCCCTCTTTTCGTTTCGCTTTACGTTCTGCCATCTTGGTTTTGCGTTCCCTTGCATTTTCTAATGCTAAGGCTTTTACTTTGTTTTGTTGTACAGAGGTGAGGTCTAAAGCTAGTGTCATTTTTTTAGAGTGTAGTGTAGCTATTTCCTCTGGAGTAAAGTCTTGCATAGCACTACGTTGTCCTTTTCCTGCTTTCCCTTCCGATCTTTGAGCCATAGTAGGCATACCTATTAAAAGTAAAAGTGTTATCATTATTTTTTTCATGTTTTCTTTTTTTAAGATGATACACTTAAGACCATAGGATTTTAAAATGGTTTAACGTGGAGTATTACTTTAAGAGTTTTTTAACGATGAAGAAAAGGTATAAACACAAGAAAGGCTCGGAGTAGTCTCCGAGCCTTTTCTTATAGTAGGTTAATTTGGGGGTATTATTTTCTTTTTTGTACTTCTAAAGTAGTAGTAGATACAGTATTGGTTTGCATTAATTCAGCGGTCTCTACGTAGGTGTTAGTTTCCGTCTGGTTATCTGTAATATGGTATGTAAAAGCGATTGCTACAAATGCTACTAAATATGCTAAACTTTTTACTTTATAAGTCATGATTCGGGGGGTTTTAATTTCTTCTACAAAGGTATGTTTCATCTTACTACTAAAAAGCGCATTGTTGCCAAATGCATCTTTTTAGATGTGAAAAGATCTAAAAGTGTGGTAATATCGTTTTTTTCATCGGATAAAATTACCGTTCATCTATTGGGGTATTTTATGTGCATTTCATCGATATTTTTTACATCATTAATTTGTGGTTGATACTACGCTATAATAAGATTTGTTAGCTTTTTTTAAGTTATTGTAAAGGGTAACACATAGAATGGTTAAAATGTAATTGCATAGTAAGAATAAAGAAAAGAAGTATAGAACGAGCAAGTATATATGGAATCCGAGGCGAAATTTGCAAAAGGATGAGTTTGCCAGATTGATATTACTATTCTAAAGTGTCTTAAAAACCAATTCAATTATTATAATAATGATTTGTTCGCTGTAGAATCAATTTTTGGATTTATGATATTACAGAATTTAATAGAAGTAAAAAAATCTGCTTTTAAAAGTAAGTAGAGTTAAAATCAACAAAATACGGTTAGAGGAATTTTTTGAAAAAAGGATGTTTATAATACTGTCTGGTAGCGTATTTTATATCCTTTATTATAAATAAAGAAAGGCTCGGAGTAGTCTCCGAGCCTTTTCTTAATAGTAGGTTAATTTTGGGGGGTATTATTTTCTTTCTTGTACTTCTAAAATAGTAGTAGATACAGTATTGGTTTGTATTAATTCAGCGGCTTCTACGTAGGTGTTAGTTTCCGTCTGATTATCTGTAATATGGTATGTAAAAGCGATTGCTACAAATGCTACTAAATATGCGAAACTTTTTACTTTATAGGTCATGATTTGGGGGATTTTAATTTCTTCTACAAAGGTATGTTTCATCTTACTACCAAAAATCGGATTGTTGTCAAATGCATCTTTTTAGATGTGAAAGCACCTAAAAGTGTGGTAATATCATTTTTTTCATCGGATTAATTTTACCGTTCATCTAAAGGCATAGGTTATTTGTATTTCATCGATATTTTCACAAGTCCGTTTGTATTAGTCTCTATCTTCTAATTCAATACCAACGGTAGTATTCTCATTTGTTTCTGTCGCATCTCTAATTTCTTGGGTTTCTGCATAGTTTTCTACATTATTTTCTGTTGTATCTGTTAGATGATATGTAAGCGCAAGGCTTGCAAATACTCCTAAATAGATTAAACTTTTTGCTTTATAGGTCATGATTTGGGGAATTTTAGGTCTTTTACAAGATTTAATTAAACAAAGCGGTTAAGTATATTGTTGCCAAATACATCTTTATAGTGTGTAAAGGATTGCAATAGTGTGGTAATAACGAATATTAACCCTTCTTATTTTACCGTTTATCGAAAGTCTCCTTCTTTGCTATGTATTTCATCGAATAGTACATTACCTTCCAATTTGTAGGGCAATGCCACTTAAGGTTTTAATTGAAATCCAAAACCGTAATGTCTTGTAATAGGTGTAACATTTTCCTTTTTATGTCGTCTTAATAGATAGAGAGTTATAATTTTAAATTCTTTTAATTAGTTAAGCGCGAAGCCCAAAGTCACCTTTGGGCTTTGTCTTTGAGAATAATTATCAGACGAAAAGCTAAATTCTTCGATGAAGAGCACGGTTGTATGTGCTTAACAAAAAAATAACACTAGAAGTGCACTTTTTTTTGTGGTAATAATTATCAGTAAAAATTGCAAAGATGATAAGGTTATAATGGGCAAGATTATCAAATTCATAATTTTTGTAGTAAGCTTTTATCAAAGTGCATTATGGAGCCTAAAGGGGCTAATGTTAAGAAAAATGTAAAAGCAATAATTACTAAAAAAGGGGGTTCTACCTTTGCACAGAATTTAACCTGAAAGCTATGAATTATAAAAATATAAGTTTATCTATTGTCTTAGGATTGGCGATTTGTCAAGGAGTTTTTGCAATAAGCATTTCTAAGGAAATTAAAGATTTTGATATTAACTCTATTGAGTATGTTGAAGAAGAAGAAGTGATTAGTCTGGGTTTTAATACAGCGGACTACTTACCAGAAAGCTTTGATCCAAATACTTTTTATTTTGATGTTAATACTGTGGATTATATAAACGATACCATAAACGATAAAGGAGATTTTAGAGAGCACTTGCCAGTTGGTTTTGATGCTTATGCATATCCTACAGATGTACAAAGCATTAATTATATAGATGCTAATGACACTATAGTATTAGATTTTGATACAAATAAATATTTACCAAAGAACTTTAATGCGTTCGCGGTAAAGTAAAATTAAGTTAGTTATTTTTTGAGTTAGTTAGTCAGAAAACCCCTATGGAGATAGGGGTTTTTATTTTTTAAAATAGTAACGGAATAACATACTGAAACATAATAATTAATAACACTACGGCAATTAGGTTTAGAATAATACCTACGCGTGCCATTTGGTGTACTTTTATATATCCACTAGCAAAGACAATTGCGTTAGGTGGTGTGGCCATTGGTAACATAAAGGCGCAACTACTAGCCATAGTTACAGGAATTAATAAATAAAGAATAGGAATTTCTAAGCCTATTGCAATACCAGCAACTACTGGAGCTAAAACAGCAACCAGTGCTACATTACTCATAAGCTCGGTCATAAACAACATTAAGAAAATGAGTAGAGCTGCAGTTACAAAAATACTAATATTACTTGCTGCAATAGTATTTGCTACCAAATCTACAATACCACTAACAGACATGCCTTTAGCTAAGGCTAAACCTCCTCCGAAAAGAATTAAGATGCCCCAGGCCAACTTGCTAGTATCTTGCCAGTGAATAATATAATCCCCTTTTTTTAGATTATAAGGTATAGTAAATAAAGAAATTGCTGCTAGTATACTAATTATTGTATCTGATAATCCTAATTCTGGAAAAATGCTATTTATTAGTGTGCGGAATACCCAAAGGAATACTGTGATACCAAAAATTACTAAAACCATTTTTTCTTTTCCACTTGTTGGACCTAGCTTCTTAAGTTCGTCCTGAATAACATCTTTGGAAGCTTTAAACTTTAAATCTCGGTTAGGGAACATCCACTTTACTAGGACAAAATAGCTTATCGTAATCATAGTAAAGGAAAATGGAACACCTATTACCATCCATTTTAAGAAAGATATCTCAATATTATATTGGCTTTCTAGTAGGCCAATCATCACCGAATTTGGTGGTGTGCCTATAACGGTAGCTATACCACCAGCGTTGGCAGAAAATGCTATTCCTAGCATAACACTCAAAGAAAAATTTTGATCCGCTTTGGTAAAGCCATCTTCATCATTTATGAGCAATCCTATTACAGACATGGCAATGGGTAACATAACTACAGTACTTGCAGTATTACTAATCCACATACTTAAAGTTGCGGTAGCAATCATAAAACCAAGAACCACTTTATTAGGTGTGGTACCCGTTATTTTTATAATGTTGAGTGCAATGCGTTTGTGTAAGTTTACTTTTTCTAGTGCCAATGCCATAATAAAACCACCAAAAAAGAGAAATACTATAGGACTACCATAATTGGCACCTACGTCTGCAATCGGCATTATCTTTAAGAGAGGGAATAGTACTAAAGGTAAAAGAGCGGTAACAGAAATAGAAACGGCCTCCGTAACCCACCAAATAACCATCCAAAGGGCAACGGCAATAACAGCATCTCCTTTATTAGATAATAATATAAAAGGTAAATTAGTGAAAAGAAGAAATAAGATAGGCCCTAGAAAAAGGCCAATTTTTTTACTGAGATTCATTATACATATTTAATATCCTCTAAACTATGGTTTTTCTAGGGTTTTATCAATAGGTAGTATATTATTCTTGCAATTGGCAAAGAAGCGTTTCCCCTTCTTTAGCAACTTTAACCAAACCATGTTTGGTAAGTCCTTTTATACCTTTGTCCCAAGCTTTATTACTTAGCTCTGCAGCAGATTTTAATTCTGCTAATGGCATTTGCTTCGTTTTTTTAATAATATCGAAGATAACCTTTTCGTTATCGTTTAATTCCACTGCCTTTTTCTCTGGGCGCATTTGTGGAAAGAATAACACTTCTTGTATAGAAGAATTATTAGTCATTAACATTACCAAACGATCAATACCAATACCAATACCAGAAGTAGGAGGCATACCGTATTCTAAAGCACGCAAGAAATCTTGATCTATAAACATAGCTTCATCATCTCCTTTGGCAGATAATTTAAGTTGGTCTTCAAAACGTTCGCGTTGATCAATAGGGTCATTTAGCTCCGAATAACAATTAGCTAATTCTTTTCCATTTACCATGAGTTCAAAACGCTCTGTTAATGCAGGGTTGTCTCTATGCTCTTTAGTTAACGGACTCATCTCTTTAGGGTAATCCGTAATAAAGGTTGGTTGTATATATAGGTGTTCACATTTTTCACCAAAAATTTCATCGATAAGTTTACCAACACCCATAGAATCGTCTATCTCAATACCCAACTCTTTGGCAATGGCCATTAATTGCTTTTGATCCATACCAGCAAGATCAAAACCAGTATGTATTTTTATAGCCTCTAAAATTGGAACTCTAGCATAAGGCGCTTTAAACTCTATTTCGTTTTCTCCAACAGTTACTTTGCTAGTTCCATTGGAATCTATAGCAATTTTTTCTAGAAGCTCTTCGGTGGTATCCATCATCCAATTATAATCCTTGTATGCTACATACAATTCCATAACGGTAAATTCTGGGTTGTGGGTACGATCCATTCCTTCGTTTCTAAAATCTTTAGAAAACTCGTATACACCATCAAAACCACCAACAATAAGTCTTTTTAAATACAACTCATTTGCAACTCTTAAATATAAAGGAATGTTTAATGCATTGTGGTGTGTTAAAAACGGACGTGCAGCAGCACCACCTGGAATTGGTTGTAATATTGGCGTTTCTACCTCTAAGTACCCGCGGTCGTTATAAAATTGACGGATCGTATTGGTGATTTTTGTACGCTTTACAAAAGTTTCTTTTACAGATGGATTTACAATTAAATCTACATAACGTTGTCTGTAACGTAATTCAGGGTCATTAAACTCATCGTATATATTCCCTTCGGCATCCTTTTTAGGTAAAGGAAGTGGTCTTAAGGTTTTACAAAGAAGAGTAAAGTTTTTTACCATCACTGTTTTTTCACCAACCTGCGTTGTAAAAAGTTCTCCTTCTATGCCAATAATATCACCTATATCTAAAAGTTTTTTGTAAACCTCGTTATATTGTGTTTTGTCTTCTCCGACACAAATTTCATCTCTATTAAAATAGACTTGTATACGCCCTTCGCTATCTTGAAGTTCCGCAAAGGAGGCTTTACCTTGTATTCTTCTAGACATTAATCGTCCAGAAATAACAACTTTTTTTCCTTCTTCGTAATTTTCCTTGCTACTTTTCGATGTAGCATCTACAGGGTATAAAGCCGCAGGATAAGGATCTATTCCTAAATCTCTTAAACGGGCTAATTTATCTCGTCTTATTACTTCTTGTTCCGAAAGTTGCATATCTAAATAATTAAGGCTGCAAATATAGGTAGTCTAGGCTAATCTATCAATTTTGCAAAAAGAGAATATTGTTAGAAAGTAGCGTACTTTGCAACTTATTTGTAACAAGTAGAGAAAATAAGCGTCAAATAAGTACATCAATCAAATTAAATCAAATTAGAATGAGTTTTTTACGTGTATTATTAGCCATTGTTTTTCCGCCCCTTTCGGTAATCGGAAAAGGTTGTGGTTCTTTTTTAATTGTTTTACTGCTAACTTTTTGCGGTTGGGTGCCAGGAGTAATCGCCGCTTTAGTAATATTAAACAATCCTAATTAAGTACCGCTTTTTAAAAGGGGCTTAATTTTTAGTTTCTCTGTAGTCCTTTGTATCTTTGTAGCAATGAATAAGGAAGTAATTGTACAAGATTTAGGGCTAAAAGATTATAAAGAGACTTGGGAATATCAAGAACAACTTTTTAAGGACACTATAGACCTAAAAATTAAAAATAGAAGGGAAGATGCGCAATTGTCAACTTCCAACTATTTTCTTTTTGTAGAACATCCGCATGTATACACCCTAGGGAAAAGTGGCGATATGTCTAATTTATTGGTAGATGAAAACCAATTAAAAGAAAAGAACGCTACTTTTTATAAAATAAATAGGGGAGGAGATATTACGTATCATGGCCCAGGACAAATTGTAGGCTACCCCATCTTAGATTTAGATAATTTTTTTACGGATATCCATAAATACCTTCGTTTTCTAGAAGAAATGGTAATTTTAACCTTACAAGAATATGGTTTAAAGCCAGAACGTTCTAAAGGAGAAACAGGAGTTTGGTTAGATGTAGGTACGCCCTTTGCTCGTAAAATTTGTGCAATGGGAGTTCGTGCAAGTCGCTGGGTAACCATGCATGGTTTTGCATTAAATGTAAATGCTAATTTGGGTTATTTTGATTTAATGATTCCCTGTGGGATAAAAGACAAAGCGGTTACTTCTTTAAATATAGAATTAGGACAGCAAGAAGTTTCTATGGAAGAGGTAAAAGAAAAACTGCTGAAACATTTTAGGGTTTTGTTTGAGGCGGAAATTACAAAATAAAAAAACCGAAGTGTGAGCCTCGGTTTTTTATAAGTAAAAAGAAATTTAATATTCCAATCCCAAATAATGAATTACTTCCTCATAATTTTTGATGTTAATCCCATTTTTTTTCATTTTTTCTAGTGAAGGAGCATTGCTTTTTCCAGATAAACTCGAAGGAGCAATTAATATATACCTTACTTCATGATTAGTTGGGGGTAAAGGCTGCGCTGCAATGTCATTAACAAGGGCAAAAGCTGCATATTCACCAACTGACATTGCATCATGAATTTCATATCTGTTTGCTAAACTTATAAATGGTACTGATGATGCAGATGTGTCTGATCCAGTAAATTTTACATAGCTTAATAAAGCATAAGAATCTATTACGTCTTGTGTAATATTAGAATCAGATATTTCGAATCTAGCCTCATTAAAACCATCCCAAGTGTTAGGAAAGTTAAGGTCTGTCCATGAAGAGGCAACGACATTTGCATTGCCATCCGTTCCTTGTGGTCCTATTGCACCATCTTCACCGTTAGTTCCATCTTGCCCAGCAATTCCTTGTTCTCCAACAGCTCCCATAGCACCATCTTCCCCATCTTTAGCACAAGAGGTTAAGAATAAACTAGAAGCCACAAGTGCCATTGTAAAAATTTTCATTGTTGTTTTCATAATTAGTTTTTTTAAGGGATTATTATTTCTCTTTTATGTTTGCAGATTAAAAAGGTTAACATTGATGTATAAAAAATAATTGAATATTTTTTTAAAGTCATAGGTTTACTTATAAACCTTAGATGGTGTAATTATTAAATGCGGATAGGTTATAGGGTTTAATTCTTTCTCCCATAATAATGCCTTATCAGTAATATTGATTAAGGATGCATTCGATTTGTTCTCAGATGGAATTATCTTAGAAAGGAGTAAATATTGGTTAATAAAATAGAATTTTGTTGATGAAGCATTCAGTTCTTCTGTAATCTCATGGATGTAAGAATCAATTTCATCACCAGAAAAAAGATCTAAGGTTTTAATTTTAAGATTAATCTCATCCTCTTTTCGATTACTGATATAAACTTTATTATTAAAAATACTCATACCCAAAGGGTAATCCTCTAAATAACTATTTTGCCAAATAAGGCTTCCATTATTTTTGTTTAGACTATAAACGTTTTTATCTCTAGAATAAAAAAGGAATTGATTTTCTGTTTCAATACCTCCTAAAATATTTGTGCCATCTGTTTCAAAAATCCAATTGAAATTTAATTGATTGTCCATTGAAATTACATTGTTGTTCCACGTCATAACAAAAATGGATGATGTGCCATCTATTAACCTTCCAATTCGATCAGTGAAGGGTAATCTATGGTCTATGTTACCAGTGTTTGCATTTATACTTAAAAGTTCTAGTGTACTTGAACCAATAGAGAGCTCCGTTATTATTTGCCCTTCTAAAGAGGTGATTCTTTTAATTTCGTTCTCTACCTCAATATTCCAGTTAACACTACCTGTGTCTAAGTCCAAAGCTTCTAGGTAATAGGTTGACGCATAGGTGTTTTTATCGATTATCGAATGACCTACAAAAACAGTGTTTTGGTGTACTTCAATGGCATTCAACGTATAATAATGTTCGGAGTTGGCTACATAGTCTTTCTTCCAAATTAATTCTCCATTAAAGGAGCCTTTCTGCATTAAAGTTTTGGTTTCTGAATGAGAACCTTGGGAACAGATAAATTTGCCGTCAAATTCTGTACACTGAAAAGAATTTAAAGTTGTAAAAGAATTTGTTTCTTGGGAATCCTTTAAGTTTAGTTCTGTAAAATTATTTTCGCTTTGTACCCAAAGATTCCCTTCAATGTCATTGGTAGGTTCTGTTGTTAGATTAAAAGTAGAATCATCGTCTTTTTTGCAACAACAAGATATGAATAGACCTATTAGTAAAATGGCATTTAATTTTGTAATTACTTTCATAATTAGATATTTAAAAATGTGTTATTTATTTTTTAATGAATGCAGATACAAAAGGTTAACATTTGAGAATGAAAAACCGAATGATTCTTCTCAGTATCCCTATATATTAAAATTTTGCTCCATAGTAATTTTTCGGATTCTCTTGTTTGAATAATCGGCAGCATAAATATTATTCTATTTCTATTGTGGTAATTTCACCTCTGAGTTCAGAGGTTCCAGTACCATCATTTTGGTACCCTCCAAAGAGCCATAGTTTATCCGAATAATTAAGTATGGTATGCGAGTTGATACCTTCATCACTTGGTCTTGCTTCAGTATATATAGTCCAGTCGGTCATATTTTCTGAATACCAAATTTCACTGTTGTAGTCTATAGAGGCATCTTTACCTCCAATTACCCAAACTTTATTGTCATATAAGCTTACAGTATGTGCATTTCTTCCTGGAAAATGAATAAAGTTTATTTGGGACCAAGAAGAACCATTAGTACTTGTCCATATTTCATTTAATTTACGACCAGAAATATCTTCTCCGCCAACAATGTACATGGCATTATTAAAAACTATTCCTTTTTGGCCTGCTCTTCCTGAGAAAGCATTTGTTGTTTCTTGTATCCAATCCCTTCCGTTTATGGTAGACCATACTTCTGTATTTGTAGTGGTGCTATTACCAGCAATAACATACATCTTGTCATTAAGAACAAGGGTTGCGTGCTCTGGAATTTCACCAAATGGTGCAATGGCATGAACGGTTGTCCAAGTAATACCATCATTAGATTTCCATATATCTCCATAAGGGTTTTCGGTGTTATCTTTACCACCAATTAAATAAAGTTCATCCTTAAAAAATGTTATGGTATGCCCTCTTCTAAAAGAGGTAAGTGTACTTGGTTCTATAGGTAGAGAAATCCAATTGATGCCATTGTCACTATTCCATCCAAAATGACCGCCAGTTGCGCCATAATCGTTTACGCCTCCATAAGACCATATTTTATCTTGAAATTCTATCATGGCATTTTCAGCAAAATCACCCATTTGATCTTGTTGAGTTTTTACTTCAAATTTTAATGCTAAGGCATCGCCTCCTTTGGGAATACTTGTTTGATCTTCTATTAACTCATCTTTGTCACAGGAAACAAATACTAATGCTAAGAGTGCTAGATATACTATTTTAAAAGTTTTCATTATTGTTGTTTTTCTTTTAATGTTTCGATTTTAAAAAGGTTAACATTTTTTAAAAAAGTTTTTTAAAAAGAAATACCTGCTCATTTATTTTTTATGAGCAGGTTTATTATGTTAATGGTTTTTTTAAATAGATAAATCTATTTTCACAAGTTTCTGAATATTGTTCGTATTTGTTGAGGCCAACCAAAAATTAGTGCCGTCATAGGTAATGCCTGATACATTGTGGTTTCTTAATTCATATGTCTCTATAGCTCTAAATTCTGGTGTAATCTGGCATTTATGTACTCTGTTCCCTTCTGTAACATAAAGGAACCCGTCTCTATAATCTAAACCATTAGGTGCAAAGTCTAGAGATATGGTTCCAAGAATTTCTCCTGGTGATAAGGAACCATGAGAAAAATAATGGTATAATGTTTGTTCATTTCCGCTTGCTACCCATAACTCTCCAGGCACTTTAGAGGCAATACCAGTTATCCAAGCACCTAAATCTATTGAAGTATAATAAAAAGAATTAGATGAATATATGTAAGAATGATAGTTCCTAAACCCATTATCACTCTGAAATAGCTGCCTATTGGGGTCATCAGATTTTTCAATTTCTACGGCATAGGCAGACCTTGTTGTAGGTATAACACCTTCTAAACTAAAATTATTTGGGTTAATTTGTTCGATATTACGGTCGTGGGAATTAAACCCGAGCAAATAGGTGCCGTCAAAAGCAATATCAACGGCTCTATCCCAAGTTGTATTGCCTTCGTCTAAAATTGTAAGTTCTGTAATCCAATCAGAGGGGTTTGGAGCTGTGCTGGATCTTTGCATTATTACAGGGTTAGGGTCAAAAGATTTTGTTAGTGTTAAAATATCTCCATCAACTTCATAGTTGTTTATCCCATTTAAACTTCCATAATAACCATTTGTGGTAATTTGATTTACTGAAACGGTCACATTTGTTCTTTCGGCTCTTTTAAAGCCCAATTGATCCTCAGATAATATGTTTAGGGTATTGTCTTCATTTATATAAACGTATTTGGCGACATCTGAACCTATTTCACTGGTTACTTCCCATATGCCATAAGCAGCGGGTGTTATTGTTATAGCGTCTTCGCTGGCTGGACCTTGTTCTCCTTGCGCGCCCATAGCGCCATCTTCGCCGTCCTCTGGATTGCAAGATGCAACTAGGGATATTATAATTGAGAGAATAAAAAGGGATCTGTGATATTGCTTTTTTTTCATAATAAAATATTTTGTTTCCTATTTATGTTTCTAAAAACAAAAGGTTAACATTCGGTAGAATATTTTTTTTGAAACGTTTAATAGTTCAAGATGTTTTATGTTTTTTGAAAGCGAATAGTTTGTATAGGAATGTGAAATTGACTTCCTATTCAAGTAGGCTAAGTACTACATGCGTCTGTTTTTATCTACTTTTTTTCAATATTAAATTGCTGAAAAAATGAAAAAGACTAAATTTAGCAGTAAAGATTGTTAACCTTTTGTTCCTTATTACATTAAAGTGAAAAATACAGAAGCGAATATTACATTAGAAGACTTACGAAAAGGCTCCGACGCTGTACTTAAAAAAGTATATGAGGAAAATAGAGATAAGTTTTTAAATTATGCAAGACGCTACAACTTGTCCGAAGATGAGAATATAGATGTTTACCAAGATGCCTATGTAATTTTTTATACTAATGTAATGAGTGGAAAGATAGACAGTTTTACCAGTAGTATATCTACCTATCTGTTCAGTATTGGAAAATATTTAATTTTTGATATTATGAGAAAGAACAAAGGTAAGGTAAAAGGTGATTTTGACTTGTCAATTATAGGAAAAGAGGATGAGCTAGTAAGTACTATAGAGATAGAACAGCCTGGGTTAACTACAGAACAAAAATTACTTCAGAAGCATTTTGTTGATTTAGGGAAAAAATGCCAAGAGCTATTGACCTTATTTTATTATAGAGGATATACCATTCAAGAAATTCTTGTGGAAGGTCATTATAACAGTGAGAATGTTGTGAAAGCAGCAAAATCTCGTTGTATGAAAACCTTGAAAGTACGTATAAAAGAAAATAGGTAGTAAGATGGATAAAGAACAATTACTATATCATTATTTTTCAAAAACTCTAACTGCGGAACAAGAGGAGGAATTTAATGCATTGCTATCTTCTGATACCGAATTTAAAGAGCAGTTTAACTTTGAGCAAAGTTTGCAACAGGCTATTCAAAACAAAAAAAGTACAGAATTAAAAGAAACATTAAAGAGCTTTGAGAAAGAGGTAGCCCTTAAATCAAAAAGGATAGTAAAAAGGAACTATCAAAAATGGATAATGGCCGCTTCTATAGTTTTATTAGTGGGAATCGGTTGGTTGACTTACAAGAATAGTTTTGCCATTAATTATGAGGTTTTGTATGATGTAAATTTTCAACAATATCCCAATACTGTTTTTGCTATAACACGAGGAGATACTACTAATTCCTTAGAACGTAATGCTTTTACGGCTTACGAATTAGGTGATTTTGAAAAGGCTATTTTAGAATTTGATAAAATAGATTCAAAAGATAGAAAGGAATATGTGACTTTTTACAAGGCTCAATCGTATCTAAATTTAGGGAAGAATAAAGAGGCTAAAGAGCTTTTTAAAAAAATAATTAATAAAAACACACTGTTCGTTGGGGAATCTCATTGGTACTTGGCATTGACCTATCTCCATTCTAATGAAATAAAAGCAGCTAAAAAGGAGTTGCAAATTTTGAGAAAAGATTATACTTATAAAAAGGAGTCTGCATTAGAGCTTCTTAAGCAGTTGGACTAGTTTCTTTCGAGTTAGGAATATGGTTACTAGAATAATTAGAAGTAATATAGGAACTGCTATCCAAACCCAGGACCAACCAGTTGCTAATGGGGCATAATCTCCAGAAAGAATAAACCCCGACCAATAATATGGATGGGTTAAAGCATTATCCTTGTTTTTGTTTAGATAAATTACTTTGGCTTTTTGAAGAGCGATATCCTTGGGTTTGCCATTGGCTAGAATAGTATAATAGTCGGACATTAAATTAGCTGTGGAAGCATCGTTAACTTTCCAAAGCGTACTAGTTAAACTTTTAGCACCAGCATAGAAAAAACCGCGAGCCAAACCAATGAATCCTTCTCCGCGTTTTAAATCTCCTATGGTGGTTTCGCAGGCACTTAATGTTACCAAATTAGCATGTAATTCAAGGTTATACAAATCTTTTATATATAATAGACTCTCTTCTTTTTTTTGAGGAGAGAAAGCTAAATAGGAGTACTCAGGCTGTTCATTATTAAAAATAGCATGAGTTGCAAAATGTAAAATACCGTAATTACTGGCATTTGCATTGAAGTTGGCCAATGTCGCATTCTTACCTTCAAGAGAGGTACCTTCAAATTGGGAAATTATGTTTTGTACTTCGGTGGTATTGTGGGGTAAAGCAGATAATTTGTCTCTACTTGCAGTAGGATCTATATTTTCTCCATTAAAAATAGGGGCAAAGGCTAGCATGTTTTTTTTAGTTGTTGAGGTATTCCATAATTGCTCTAATAAAGTGGCTGAATTGGTATAGCTTATGGCGTACCTTTCAATAAGGTACTTTTTTTCTTCTTTAGAATTTATCAAAGTTCCAAAAGGTAAAAAGTTTAAAGGGCCATCGGGTATAATGATAATCCTTTTTGTTTTGGATAGAAGATTAGGGCTTAATACTTTTTTATAAATATCCCTTGATAATTCATTTAAATCAGAGAGGTTAGATTGGGGAGTCGATAATAAAGCATAATATCGTTTCAGTTGCGCAGTAATTGTTTTACAATTTTTAATTTTTGTAAATTTTTTTTCTTTGTGACCAATAGAGATAGCATAAATGGCATTATCTCCATAAAAATAATTGATTAAGGTTTGGTCTTTCGTAATCTTATTTGATAGGGTTTCTAAATTGGTAACCTTACTTCCATAACGAAGTTTGTGGTAATCAGGATAGTTTTTAGAAATGTAATTTATTACTTTAGATTGTTCCTGGTTTATTTCAAAAATTTGGTTTTTTAATTCTTCGTCTCCACTACTACTTACTTTAAGTTCCTTTTCTAAAGAGGTGATTTCTATCCGCAGTCTTTTTTCTTTTTCTAAAAGCGAATCGGGAACCATAGAAAATTTATTAGCTCTAGATGCCTGTAGTGCCTCCATTAACAAAACAGATTTACTTTTTTCCATTAAAAAAAAGCCTCTTTTTAAATACTTTATATCTCCAGTTTTTTCAAAAAGAGAATAATTAGCATGTAAAGCAGATTCAAATAAAGGGAAAGTGCTTTCTACTAAATTGATTTTATCGGAACTATATTGATAATCAGGTTTAAAGTTATCTAATGATGTAATGGCTGAAAATGCTACCGTATTAGTAGTCTCAAATTTTTTAAGTTGTAACAATGATTTGGCTTTTAGAGCCATTAATTCTAAATAGATGGGGCCGAATTCGCTATTTAATGTATCTAGAGCTGTATTCGTTACGTCAAGAGCTTTTTTATAACGCTTATTTTCATAAAGAAAAAGAGCTTTTTCTTTATAGATGTTGGAGAGTATGCTTTTGTCGAATAGCTTTCTTGGTTTTAAATAAGTAGTTAGAGCCATATCTATTTTGGCAATAGCATTTTCTGTATTTCCAGTGGTACTTTCTAATTTGGCTTTAGTTGTATGATACAAATACGCAAAGTGAGGACTTTTAGTGATGTTTTTCTGTATTAGAGATAAGTAATGTAAAGTACTATCTGGTTGGCCAAGTGACAAGTGGTTATTTGCAAGATTATTAGATACAGTAACAATTCTATTAGGATTATCGTTTTCAATAAGGGCGTTGTTTAATGTTTGTCTTAGATACAAATTAGCATTTTCAATATCTCCTTGCTTTTCTAAAACATCGGCTAATAATGCGTAATTTATATATAGATTATTTAAATCATTCGGAGTAGTACGTTTGATTAATCGTACGTTTTCTAAGTAATAATCTTTAGCAAGATTTAGTTTGCCTTCTAAATCGTAAATTTTGGCTAAAAAACTAAACGAAACGGACAGTAATTCGAAATGGTCGTTAGTAAGATTGTCATAATTGATCTTATCATACGAATTGTAGATTCTTTTAAAAAATGTTTTGGCTTTTTCGAAATCTCCTATTTTATAATAATATTTGCCTTTATCGAAATTGATGGAGTTTTGAAAGAAAAGAGAATCTTCAATATTTTCCCAAATATTAGTTTGATCCGCTATTAATTGATCTATTGCCTTAAGGTTTACACTTACTGTTTGTAAATCATAAAAGTAGCTCGCATTGCGGTTAGAGCTAATCAATGCATCTAAAACATTGGGCCAGTCTTGTTTTACGGTAGCTTTAATTTCTATTTTTTTTAAATAATAAGAAGCAGAATCCTTGTGTACATATAAATGTTGGTATGCTTTATTAAATAAATCATCAACTTCTTCTTCGTATACTGGGGATTGTTGAGCATGTATACAAGAAGTAAAAGTTAAAAGTAAAAAAAGAAATGTTTTCATATAAAAAGCCCTAAGGTTTGCCTAGGGCTAATAAAGGGATTAATTTTTAAATGAAATTATTTGCCGCCAATAATATAATTACGATTATTACCAGTTTTATCAATTACTTCAATTGCTATGCTAATAGTGCCCGTATAAGGGGCAATATTTAATTTGCTAAATTTTATTAAATCTTTAGTGTCGGGTAAAGGGCTTAACTCATCAATAGTTCCCCCGCCAATTGTCTTACCATCCTCATCTAGAATTCTAAGGGCAATTTCTTTAACGTTTTTACCAGCTAATATATATTCAAAGATTGCAAAATCGCAACTACTTGGTCTTGGGCATGGAGGCCTAGGCGATGGTATTCTTCGTTCTAGTTCTTCAATGGAAATGATACTTTCTATCTCAGCATTGAACTCTACTTTCTTGTTTTTAGCTGTAGCCAATTCATCATAAGTAGTTTGGTTCGCTTGATTATTTGCCACGATATCCTCCAAAACTTCTATTTCTAGATCTAATTTTTCTATTTCCTGGTCTAGATAAATTTGATATAAATCTCCTTCATAAAGATAATTATCCTCGGTGAGTTTAATTTCTTCTCCGCTTCCGCCATGATAGTCATTTATGCAAGATGTTAATACAAAAAGCATGCAGATACTTAAAAATAATTTAGTTTTCATAATTGTTGGTTTATGTTATTTGAAAATTAAGAGATACTAATCTCTGATTATAAATGGTGTTTTTTTATTCTCACCAGTGGGTTTAATACCCCGATGCTTGCATCGAAATGGTAAAAAAAAGTTCCTTTTAATGCCTCGTGGGCTTGCCTCGAGGTAGTTTACTTATGAAATTTAGTAAGTTCGGTACGGCTCATTAAATCTCCATTCTTTTTATATGTTTCTTGTTTTATCATGCCAACACCTTTAGACAACCATAGTTTAGAGGACATTTCTATATTTGCTCCCATAGTTTTACTCGTGGTGTTTTCGGATAAGACGTAACATTCGTAAGTACCTGTTTCTGTAGTAATATTTTCTTTTGCAATTACCTTCCGGTTGGTCATATCTACAGATATAGACATGTTCATGCCGCTCATATTCATATTAACAGTAACATTAGCATCTTTAAGTTCTTTGCCAACACTTAAATTGTTGGGTACTTCTATATCATTGCCAGATATTTCCATTTCTAGCCCCATGCTTTCATACTGTTTCATCATTGCAGCAGGGAATAAAGATTTGTAATCAATGCGTACCATATTATCTTCACAAGTATAGCTATAACTAGTATTAAAAGATTCTTCTCCTTTTTTATCTAAAAGCTTTAGGTATAAAGTAGCTTTAGTTGCAGAACCCTCAGAAATAACAGAGACAACAGAATAACTGGTTACACCTTCTACTTTCCCTTTTTTATTATAATTGGTGTACTCAAAAGAAGTGCCTTTTTCCATAGGGTAATACATACTGCATCCATCTTGCGCAAAAACGGAGTAAGATAGAAACCAAATTGTAACAAGTAATCCTAATGTTTTTTTCATGTTATTGTTTTATAAATTCAACTCTTCTATTTTTTGCTTTTCCATCTGTGGTAGTATTATCGCCAACAGGCTCTGATTCTCCTTTTCCATCTGTTATCAATCTGCCAGGAGAAACATTGTAAATGGAGGTTAACACATTTTTTATTGCTTCTGCTCTTTTCTTTGAGAGCTTTAAATTTGTAGCAGTGTTTCCATCAGCATCTGTGTGTCCAACAATTTTTAGAGTTAAGCCGCTTTCTTGTTGAAGAACTTGATAAATCTGACGAATAATACCCATGGACTGTGGCTGAATATTTGCCGAACCGCTTTCAAATAAGATACCGTTAGTCGATATTTTTCCTTCCGAGATTAGTTTTCTTCTTAAATCTACACCACCTTCTGCTACCTTTAAATTGCGGATAAAAACTCTATCTATGCCATCTCTTAGACTTATGGGGGAGAATTTAACTGCTTTCATATCGGTGCTTGGTAACAGTCTGGGGATATCCACATATTTAATTTCGTTTATCCAAAGTCTTACTCTTTGCTTGTTAACGGCTATCGAAATGTGAGATTCAGATTGTAAGGTGTTCCTAATATCCATATCTAAGGAGTTGCGCATGGTTCTTTTTCCATCAGTCCAAGATTCTATTACCATTCCAATATTTATGAACTGGCAAAGTGGAATTTCAACTAGAGCTGTGTTTTTCCTAGTATTAAAGCCATTATTATCATCTAAACGAATGCCAAATGTTGAAGTTGAAGATGTTTTTTTATCTAACCCAGCGGTTAAAAAATCAAACTCAACAGTAAATTCTTCTGGTAAATTGGGTGTGTCTGGAATATAATAAGTTGCACGTCCCGATTTTAGCTCCATCCATTTTTCTCTTTTCTCGCCCATGGTAACCACTTCGCCGCTACCATTGCTATTCCATTTCGCGGGAAAATCACCAACAAAATCGCTGGATAAATCATCATAAAATAAAAGCTTGTCTCCAGGAACAAAATCAAATTTGCTATATATTTCAATGGAAGGAGAAACGCTATTCCCTTTTGAAATGTTCGGAGAAGAACCTTTGGAGGGGGAATTAGGAGTATCTTTTTGTTTTTTAGGTTTTTTCTTAGGCTCAAGAATACTGTCTAATACTTGGTCTGTTTTTTCTTCACTTTCTTTTTCTACCCTTCTTTCTACAGCCCTTTCTGCTGCCTTTTCGGCTTTTTTTCCTAATTTTTTTAGGAATTGACTTTGAGCACTATGCGTAAAACATAATGTAAATAAAATACAAAGGAAGGGTTTAATGTTACTGGTTGTTATTTTCATTAGTAATGTTTTTGGTCTGATTAATTGTGATAAATGGAAACCTTACATATACTTAATGATTACAAAATACGAAGGTTAACACCTAGTAGGTTGTAAATTTTTGCGACTGGAATATAATTGTGTATTTATTGCTTTAAATGCTGTATAATTGGTTGTTTGTTATTAGTGTATTTTGTAGACCACAATAGAATTGGTATTGTCTTTAGTAACCAATTCGGGTTTATTATCGCCATCCATATCTGATAAGTCTATAGCGCTAGTACCGAAAATCGGAAAATTTGGAAGCAGGTTTGCTCGGCTATCAAACAGATATATGTTTTGGTTTTGAATGTCGGAGACACTTATATACATTTTATTATGAACGAGGAATATTTGGGGTTTGTCATACACACCCAAATCCAGTGCAACCTTTTTTCCTTTAATACTAATCGTATTATCATTCATATAAACCAGAGTTTTAGATGTTGTTGCTAAACCATGATCTTTTACAAGAGATAATTGTGTTTTACTGTCC
>NZ_JADGES010000129.1 GCF_016744255.1 Maribacter sp. | reverse complement strand
AGAAATAACAAAGCTTAACGAAGTAATAGTTACTGGAGAAAACAAAGTAATGTCCTTGAGTAAAAAGCTTTTTTCGGTAGCAGTTATAGATAGTACCGATATTGCAAAATTTGCAGGGAATAATTTGGCAGATATACTCCAGTTTAATTTAAACATTTCGATAATACCCGATGCGGCTACTGGGAAATCTACAGTAAGTTTATTTGGTCTAGATGGTCAATATGTGAAAATACTACTCGATGGAATACCTATGGCAAGTGATAATGGTATTGGAAATAACATAGATATAACACAGATAAATTTAGAAGATGTTGAACGTGTTGAAATAATAGAGGGTGCCACAGGGGTTTTATACGGAGATAATGCAGTTGCTGGTGTTATTAATATTGTTTCCAAGAAGAATGTAAAACATAAATGGGAAATACAAACGTCATTACAAGAAGAAACGGTAGGAGATGAATACGCATGGTTTGATAGGGGTAGACATATTCAAAACATTAAACTAGGGCATACATTTAACCCAAATATATCTGCGAATATAGGAGCTTCGCGAAATGATTTTGCTGGATTTTACAATACATTTAAAGGACAGAATTATGTTAATATTGTAGATGACTTAGTTGAAAGTGATGAATTACGAGGAACAGAATGGAACCCCAAAGAACAGATTACCCTCTTTGGAAATTTAAATTTAAAAGTAAAAAACCATACATTTTTATATAAAATACAATCTTATAAAGAGATTTTAGATGTGTATAGCCATACCGTAAATGGACGTTTAGATGCATTAGGAAATGTAAACCCAACGGCAACAGATGAAATGTTTACTACTAAACGGTTGGTTAATAATTTAAATGTTTACGGCCCTTTAATAGGCAAAAGTACCTACAATTTATCCTTGTCTTTACAAACACAAAAAAGACACACCGAAGAATATGTGTATAATATTTTACAACAAGGTATAGAGGCTTACACGAAAGATGAAATAAGCCAATCTAGTGATATACTTTATTCTAAAGGTTTTGTTAGTAATCTAATTCCAGAATCCAAATGGGTTAATTTACAATTAGGCTATGAATTTACAAACCAATCAGGTTTTGACGCCATTGCATCAGGAACACAATCTACAAACACGGTTAAAAATCGTTTAGAGAATTATGACTTTTTTAGCGCAGCCGATTTTCAAATTACAAAAAAAATAGCCCTGTATCCAGGAGCTCGTTTTACTACAAACTCGCAATTTGGAAATAAATTAATATGGTCCTTATCCTCTACTTATGACTTTACTAGAAAACTAAAATTAAAAGCAGTATTTGGTTCTGCCTTTAGAGCTCCCAATTTTACAGAACTATTTTACTTTTTTGTAGACAGTAACCATAATATACAGGGAAACCCTGACCTAAAACCAGAAGATGGAGTTTCTTATTTTATTTCTCTTGAAAATATTTTTCCAATACAAAACAAAGGGTTTTTGAAGTCTTCTTTTAAAACCTATTTTTTTGATATACAAGACAAAATAGAGTTTACCGTTTCCAATGATGATGATATTCAGTTTACGTATAAAAATATTGACACCTTTAAAACTGTAGGGTTTTCCCTTGATAATAGCTTTCATTATAATAATAAATGGTCCGCTAATATAGGTGTAACGTATCGAGGGGAATCTAGCTCTGTTATAGACTTAACGAACAATTTAGATACATATCTTTGGAGTCTTAATCTAACATCTGGTCTATCCTATACCATCCCAAAATTAAGAACAACACTATCTACCTCTCTAAAATATAATGGAAAATCTCAATTATATGTGTTGGATAACAACGATGAAATTACTGTAAGACAAACCAATGCCTTTACTTGGATAGACGCTTCTATTAAAACAAATCCTTTAAAAAATTTAGAACTAACTCTTGGCGCCAGAAACCTCGCAGATATTATTAGAGTTAATGCAACAGATATAGCTACGGGAGCACATGATTCTAGCACTGGAGGATCTAGGTTGCTAGGATACGGAAGATCATACTTTATAAAAATTTTATACAATTTAAACCTTAATTAAAATTACACAAAATGAAAAAGTTATTACTATACAACGTATTGTTTACATTGCTATTACTCACATCTTGTAAAGATGATGATGAAGACAATTTTATTGATTTTTCTGTTGCTTTTACAACAGAGACTAGCAGTTTATTAGACATTGACACAAATAAAGAAATTAGTCTTACATACTCTAGAGCAGCTACGGAAGCAGGGGCTATAACAATTAATTACACTTTGGATAATGTAGTTTACGGAGAAGATTTTACGACAACTCCTTCCGGAGAAAATGGAACAATAACTTTACCAGTTACAGTAGGAGACTTAAATTCTAAAATAACTTTTACAAAGTTAAAAGATGCTATCGAAGGAACTACCAAAACTGTAACATTTACGATTAATAGTTTTGATCAAACCGAATGGGTAAAAGGAAAGACAGCATCTTCTTTACTAAGTTTTACACCAACAGCATCTATAGGCGGTGTTATAGATATAGCATTAGGAGGACCTACAGAACCAAACCAGGTGTATCTAGATTTAAGTACTGGGCAACAAAAAGTGGTGAAAAGAGACACCTGGGAGATAGGTTTATATAATGGTGCTGAAAATGCAGTATTCTTAAATTCCGCATTAAGAGTTTCAGCTGCAGAATTAAAAGGGATTACAGATTTAAATGCTATTACTAAAGAAACAGTATTAACTTCTCCTTTAACTTTATTTTCATCTGGTAATTCAGTAGAAATAACAACAGTAGAAGAACTACTTGAAGGACTTCCTGTTACATATGCACAGTATTCAAATGCTGACAAAGGGTATGTTTTTTTAGACTCTAAAGATGGGCAATTAGATGGAACTGCATTTTCTACTATTTCTACCACAGCAGAAGATAACAATGTATATATTGTAGGTATGGGATATGAGATTCCTGTAAGTGATACTCCGACAGATGATGGAAGTATTAAAACTAGTGGAGAATATAATGGGTTTTTAAAAGTACGTATACTAACAGATGGAAATAGTTATACTATACAATATGCAGAACTAGATGCCACTACTTTTAATGAAGTAACTATAAATAAAGATAGTTCAAAACTAGTAACGGCTATTAATTTAACTACAGGAGTAGCTGTAGATGTACAGCCAGCTACAGAAAATTGGGACATTAACTTTACGGGTGTATTTTCTACTTATAGTAGAGGATCTGGGGTAACGTATTCAGATTATTCGTTGCATAACACATTAGGGAACGTAAGCTTATACCAACAAACATTATATACTATAGATAGGGATACTAAAGAAAGAACGGATTACCCTATTCCAAGTTATACAGATTTTACAGCTAGTGATGTAGACGAATCGTTGTTAGTTAGTAATGATCACAGCATTATTGGTAGTGGTTGGAGAAATGCTTTTAGCTCACCACCCAGTGTTAGAGATGACCGTTATTTTGTTTTAAAAGATGCAGCAGGTAATTTTTATAAAATAAAATTTACAGCAGTATTAAATAGTGAAGGGCAAAGAGGGTATCCACAGTTTATATACGAGAAATTGTAATTTAAAATAAAACACTATCCATTAATTTCTTGTTGAGTTTGAGTTGTTAGACCCATGTTTTAAAACATGGGTCTTTTATTGTTTTTAGATAGGTGTTTTTTCAGAAAAACTACTGGATTTATACATTTTAAATTTTATAAATTAATAACTACTGGTTATCAAATTACAAAAATCAATACCCTTTGTTATTTTATATCTCTGATTTTCAATTGTAAAGAACAATTTCCCTGCCATTCGTTCTCATCAATAGAAAAAACTGCACTAAAAGAGTGTTCTTTGACAGTAGATAATTTATTTCCTAAATTAAAGCCTATACCGTTAATTTTTTGGCTATTCCCAGACGCTAAATTTTGAAAAATAGAGCACTTTAAGTGACTTTCGTCTGCACCGACACCTTTGGCGTAACCTGAATCTTTTACATTTTCTGCCATAAAAACTGGTGTCATATTTCCTGGTCCAAAAGGCTCGAACTGGCGAATAATTCGCATTAATTTAGGTGTTATTTTTGCAAAATCTATCCTAGAATTTACATTAATTTCTGGGGTCAATAAATTGGAATCTATCGTTTGGGAAACTACTTCCTCAAATTTTGTTTTAAAAGCATCATATTGCGATTCTAAAAGTGTTAATCCGGCTGCATATTTATGTCCCCCAAATTGCTCTATAAATTCCGAGCTTGCTTCCAAAGCATTATATACATCGAACCCTTTTACAGATCGTGCAGAGGCTGCCAATTTTTCGCCACTCTTTGTAAAAACTAAAGTAGGTCTGTAATACGTTTCGGTTAATCTAGACGCTACAATACCAATAACTCCTTTATGCCAAGTATCTTTATAAACTACGGAAGTAAATTTTTCTTCCTCTCCATTATCTATAATTTGTTGTAAAGCTTCTTTGGTAATTTCTTTATCTAAGTTCTTTCTATCCAAATTGTACTTTTCAATTTCGCCAGCAAACTTCTCTGCTTGCTCTACATTTGTTTCCGTTAGTAGATTTACCGCATGCTGTCCATGCTTCATTCTTCCTGCAGCATTTATTCTAGGAGCAATTACAAAAACAACATCTGTAATGGTTAGCTTTTGTTTCTTCGTTTGCGCAATAATAGCTTGGAAACCGACTCTTGGATTGCTATTTATAACTTTAAGACCGTAATAGGCCAAAACTCTATTCTCGCCTGTTATAGGAACAATATCTGCTCCTATAGCTGTAGCAACCAAATCTAAATATGGTATTAAATCGTCTATCGTTTGGTTATTGTTTACAGCCAATGCCTGTATTAATTTAAAACCAACGCCACAACCACAAAGTTCATCATAAGGATAGTTACAATCTTCTCTTTTGGCATCTAAAACAGCTACCGCATTTGGCAATTTTTTTCCTGGTCGGTGATGGTCACAAATAATAAAATCTATACCTTTATCGTGAGCATATGCCACTTTATCTATAGCTTTTACTCCACAATCTAGCGTTATAATTAGGCTAAAATCATTGTCTTCCGCAAAATCTATTCCCATATAAGAAACACCGTAACCTTCCCCATATCTATCTGGAATATAGGTAGCAACATTGGGGTAATAGGTTAAAAGATAGGAGGAAACTAAAGCTACTGAAGTAGTGCCATCCACATCATAATCGCCGAATACCAATATGTTTTCGTTATTTGTAATGGCCTTCTCAATACGTTCTACCGCAATATCCATGTCCTTCATTAAAAAGGGGTCATGCAAATCGGATAATTGTGGTCTAAAAAAAGTTCTGGCTTCTTCGTATGTAGAAATTCCCCTTTGTAAAAGTAGTTCTGCAACTATGTCTTCTACTTTTAAAGAAGCTGCTAGTGCACTAATTTCTTCTTGTTTTGGTTTTGGTTTAATAGTCCAGCGCATTCCTTTGTTTAAGTTCAAAAATGTAAGTACAAGTGTCAAGTTCAATTTTATAGCCCAAAAATTGAGGCATTATACTTTACTTCTTGTTTTTTATAATGGTTGCTATTATTCGTATCAATTGTTCTATTTCATCTAATAACTTAGCTCTATCCAATTCATTACCATAAGCAACCTTATTCAGAATTCTTAGGTTTACTCTCGATTCTTTTAGTTCTTTAAGAGATAGGCTTGCTTTATGAATATAATCTTTTGATGTATTTGTTCCTTGTGCTTCTCCAAAATTTAAAGCTGAACTTCCTGCGGAACGCAATAATTGATTACCATAATACTGACCTGTCATATCGCTTGGCAAACCTTTAGTAAATAAAACAACCATAGCCGCCATATCTACAAGTCTATCTTCAATATCAAACTTCTTTTCTGACATCACTTAAATTGTTTGTCGGCTTTTTCTTTTTGTGCTTGAACTTGTTTTTTTGAACTTGAATTTACTATTTTATTGATGGTGAAAAACCGTTTTAATTTCCATGGTAGCAAACTGACGGAACATTTCCATAACACCACAATACTTTTCTACAGAAAGGTCTACGGCGCGTTGCAATTTATTTTCATTTAGGTCTTTTCCTGTAAAATGATATTCTACTGTAACTGCATTGTAAAATTTTGGGTGCTCATCCGTAAGGTTTGCAATAGTTTCTATCTGAAACTCTGCTACATCTAACTTCATCTTTTTTATAAGTGCTGCTACGTCTAAGCCAGAACAGCCTGCTAAAGAACTTAGCATTAAAGCTTTGGGTCTATAGCCACTACCATCACCCCCATCTTCTTTTGCTATATCTATTTTTAGGCTGTGTCCCGATGGGTTATCGCTTTCAAAAGCCATATTACCCAACCATTTTGTTATTACTTTATTTGTTGTACTCATATTTATATCTTGTTTTCTGTGTTATTCAAAAATACGATTTCTGAATAGATACTAGAAAGAAGAAAAACTAGATGTTAGACATTAGCTTTTGATAAACTTATATAATTTCTCTATAAGGTTCTTTAATGTATCATTGTCCTCTATTAATTCTTCATACGTAATTTCAGAATTAATAAAAAAGTCGCATAAACTAATCTTATAAGTATTTTTTAAAGTTCCCGATTCGTCTTTGAAAGCCTTTTGTGATTTAAGACGAACCCCTGATTCTTTAAGTAAATTCTTATAGAATTCTCCTAAGTCAACTTTATCATATTCCTTTTTATTAAAATCTATACCCTCTACTTTTGTAATGTTTTCTTCTCCCTTAACTAGTTTTTTAATAAAGCTTTTAACTGTAACTTTCGGAAGTAGGTTTTCTATTTCTTTTAATTCTGTATTTTGATATTGAAAATTATCATTATCCTTTGATAAATTTTCTAACAACACTCTTCGCTTACCTTTTTTCGTTGTTTTATTAGCAGCATCTTCATCTGCTAAAAGATAAATGCGATTTGACAAAGCAAAAGAGTTAATTTTTTCTCTTACCTCTTCCTCAAAATTCTTATCATCAAATAAGTAATGTGCTATTAAATTTCCTCCATATTCAAAAAAGGCAAAATCTATATCTTCTTTTAAATAAGGTAAATCTTCATTTTCACAATATAATTTTAAAAATCTAGAAAGGTATTTTCTATCGGTAGGTCCTTCTACCCATAAAGAAGTATTAGAAAGAAAAACTGAAGAGGTATTTACTCCTAGCTCATCTAGAACATCTTTATCTGGTTTTACTCCAGTTTTTATGGTATGATAATTTTCCTTTTCTTTTTTAAATTGAAATATTGCAGTTTTATCACTATGAATACTTAAATCTAAAAAATGATTAGAATGTGTAGTAAAAAAATATCTATGGTTTTTATCTTTTAAAAAATCATTATCTAATAATGTTTCTATAAATATTCTCTGAAAGCCTGGGTGCAAATTGGTTTCAGGCTCTTCAATAAAAAACCAAGTTTTAGAGTTTGCCGTATAAATAGGATATAACAATAAAATAATAGCTTGAATACCATCCCCAATCTCATTAATTGCTCTATGACTCTCATCATCAATTCTTATTAATAAAATATTGCTTTTTTTTAAATCGGGAACCAACTCTATCTCTGAACCATTAAAAAAATTATTGCCTAAAAAAATTTCGAATTCTCTTAAGTCTTGACTTCTTCCAGAATTTCTAACTTCCAATACTTCATCATACAGTTCAAGACCAGTAAATATGTCTTGATATGAGTCTTTTTGAACTTTCAAATGCTTAATTGCTAAACTGCTCAAATTGTTTTTTTCTAATTGGTCACATTTAAGCAAAGATCTCAAAGGGGGAATATATATTTTATAACTACAATAATTAATGTGCCAGAATTCTAACTCTTTAATTAACTGTTCTATTTTAGTTTCAAAATCTAGATATAAAAATTTTACTTTTTTAGTTTTAAAAAGCATTTCCCTTTTTTTACATCCATCTAGGAAATCGAAATAACTACTTCTATTTTCTACAAAATTACATAGTAAATCATGTGCAAATTTATACCCTTCATTTCTACGGATATTAAACTTTTCCATAGAATCCCACAAAAAATTTGTTACTTGAAGATAGGCTTCGTTTTCTTTATCATTCTTAAAGGTAATATTAAAAAATTCATGGTCAGAAAGTTGATCCATTAAACGACTTATTGGAATATTGTTATACGATTCTAATATTATATTAAAGGTGTTAAAAAACCCTCTTAAAAATCTACTTTTTCCACTATTGTTAGCTCCAACTAAAAAATTAACAGTATTAAATTTCGGTATTTCTTCAAAAGAACAACTTTCAATTTCTCCTATAAAAATTCCTGATGTATCTTTTCTTAATGGTATATCTTCATCTCTATTTCTTGTATTAGAAGCCAAAAAATAAGATGGAGCTTTAAACTGAGATGGAGCCTTTTTATAGTCCTCAAACAATAGCGTCCTAAACGCTTAAAAAAGAGAAAGGGAGTTTTGTTCCTCAAAGTTACCTTTGTGGTGCAACACAAAAAGCACCTTTCTCAGATGATAAAT
>NZ_JADGES010000128.1 GCF_016744255.1 Maribacter sp. | reverse complement strand
AAAATGATATAATTGTAGCTTGTAATTTTACACCTGTTCCAAGAGAAAATTATAGAATTGGAGTGCCAAAATCTGGAATATTAAAAGAGGTTTTAAATAGTGATGCAAAAAAGTACGGAGGTAGTGGTACGGGTAACAAAAATTTAAAAACGATAAAGAAAGAATGGCACGGGTATAAACAGTCTGTAGAAGTTACCATTCCGCCTTTAGGAATTATCATTTTTCAATAAAAAAAATGATTAAACCGTTATAGTTTACAAAAGGGGATAATAAGTCTTTATAATTACGCGTTAAAGTCTTTTTTTGCCTACGTTAAAATAGAATTACTTATGATTACAAATACAGAATTAGAGTATAAAGGTAATTTATACCCAAACCAAATAGTTTCTTTAGAGCAAGACACGGACAAGGTCTATTTTACCTCTGAGAATGGAGTAGTTTTACAAGTTACAGTTTTAAGAGATAGCGTACTGAGGTTTAGGTATGCCACAGAATATGTTTTTGAGCCAGATTTTTCATATGCAATTAGTGAAGATGCTAATAGAGGATATAATCAATTAGAGGTAAGAGAGCAAGATACAGAATACATAATTGAGACTGAAAAATTAAAAGTACTCGTAGATAAGAAAACTATGCGTACTCAAATTTCAGATTTAAAAGGTAACATTATTAGTGAAGATGAGATTGGTTTTCATTGGGAAGAAAACTACGAGAATGGAGGTAATATTGTGAAAATGAGTAAAATAACTCAAAATTCGGAAAGTTTTTATGGAATGGGAGATAAAGCTACGCACTCCAATTTAAAAGGTAAACGTGTTCAAAATTGGGTAACAGATCAATATGCTTACGGTAAGGATCAAGATCCATTATATAAAGCTGTTCCTTTTTATATTGGGTTGCATAAAACTAAGGCCTATGGTATATTTTTTGACAATACTTTTAAATCGTATTTCGATTTTTCTCACGAGAGAAGAAATACAACTAGTTTTTGGGCAGATGGAGGGGAAATGAATTATTATTTTTTCTATGGGCCAGATATGGAAAAAGTAGTTCGTGGATATACCGATTTAACAGGAGCGCCAGAACTGCCACCCATGTGGGCACTGGGCTATCACCAATCTAAATGGAGTTATTTTCCAGAAAGTAATGTTAAAGAGATAGCTAAAAAATTTAGAGACTTACGAATACCTTGCGATGCTATTTATCTAGATATCGATTATATGGATGGTTTTAGATGCTTCACTTGGGATAAAACAAAATTCCCAGATCCTAAACGTATGATTTCGGAGTTGTATGAAGATGGTTTTAAAACCGTGGCCATGATTGATCCAGGTATTAAGGTAGATCCAGATTACTGGGTATATCAAGAAGCTATGGAAAAAGAATATTTCTGTAAAAGAGCAGATGGTCCTTTTATGAACGGAAAAGTGTGGCCAGGAAAATGTAATTTTCCAGATTTTACCAATCCTGAAGTAAGAGAATGGTGGGCAGAATTATATAAAGAAATGATGTCCGATATTGGTGTGCATGCCGTTTGGAATGATATGAATGAGCCTGCAATAATGGAAGTGCCTACTAAAACGGCGCCTTTAGATATGAGACATGATTATGATGGGCATCCCTGTAGTCATAGAAAAGCCCATAATGTGTATGGTATGCAAATGGTTAGGGCTACTTATGAAGGTGTTAAAAAATATGTATACCCTAAGAGGCCATTTGTAATTACAAGAGCAGCTTATTCTGGTACTCAAAGATATGCATCTACCTGGACTGGAGACAATGTAGCAACATGGGAGCATCTATGGATTGCTAATGTTCAAATGCAACGAATGTGTTTAAGTGGTATGTCTTTTGTTGGATCAGATATAGGTGGTTTTGCAGAACAACCGAATGGAGAATTATTTACAAGATGGATTCAATTGGGTGTTTTTCATCCTTTTTGTAGAGTGCATTCTAGTGGCGATCATGGCGATCAAGAGCCTTGGTCTTTTGATACAGAAGTTACAGATATTGTAAGGTCTTTTATAGAATTAAGATATCAATTATTACCGTATTTATACACCATGTTTTGGAAGTATTCTAAGGATAAAATACCTATGTTAAAATCTTTGGCATATTTTGATCAAGAAGATGTGCAAACACACTTTAGAACAGATGAATTTATTTTTGGAGAGCATATTTTAGTTTGCCCTATTCAAGAACCAAATGCTAAAGGTCGAAGAATGTATATTCCTAGAGGAAAATGGTATAATTTTTGGAATGGAGAAGTAGTTGATGGTGGAATGGAAAAATGGGTGGCAGCAGATATAGATAGTATGCCTTTGTTTATTAAAGAAGGAGCCATTATACCTAAGTACCCAATTCAACAATACGTCGGAGAAAAAGAAATTACAGAGCTAATTTTAGATGTGTATTATAAAAATGGCACAGAAACTTCTACGGTATATGAAGATGCACAAGAGGGGTATGATTATGCTAAAGGAAGATACAGTCTTAGGAATTTTAAACTGGTAGGAAAAGATAACCAGCTTAGTATTCAGCAATTTAAAAATGGTACATTTATTACACCATACAGTACTATAAAGATGAGACTTCATGGTATACCTTTTGAGATTGGAGAAATATTTATTGATAATGAAAAAGTTGCTTTAGAAGATTTAAAGCTGAACGGGGATAATATTATTGAGGTTAGTAAGGATTTTACCGGGTTGAATATTAAAGGGAAATAATTTTTTTTGTATTATTACCCAATACTAAACACTATATGTCATGAAAAAAATAATTTTAATTGTTGCTATTTTTTTAGGAGTAACAGCTTGTAAGACGAATCCTTTTACAGGAAAAAAAATAATGAATTTTTATCCTAACAGTCAAATTTTTCCAACAGCCTTCGCGCAGTACGATCAATTTTTAGGAGAAAATAAAGTAATTACTGGTACAGCAGATGCAAATAGGGTAACCAAAGTAGGGCAACGTATTTCTTCTGCTGCAGAACGTTGGCTAACTGCTAATGGGTATCCTGGATATTTAAAAGATTATAAATGGGAATATAATCTGGTAGATGATAAAACAGTAAATGCGTGGTGTATGCCAGGAGGTAAAATTGTTTTTTATACTGGAATTTTGCCTATTACACAATCAGAAAGAGGAATTGCAGTGGTTATGGGGCATGAAGTTGCTCATGCATTAGCGGATCATGGAGCGCAGCGTATGAGTGCGGGTATGGTGCAACAAGGACTTGCTGTAGCGGGTAATATAGCTATTAAAGATGAAAAAGCTAGAGGAGCTTTTAATCAATACTATGGCGTGGGTTCTAATATTTTAGGAATGCTTCCTTTTAGTAGAAGTCACGAAACAGAAGCGGATAGAATTGGTTTGCAAATTATGGCTATAGCTGGTTATGACCCAACAGAAGCAGCAGATTTATGGAGAAGAATGAAAGCCAATAGCGGAGGACAAGCACCGCCAGAATTTATGAGCACACACCCTTCTAATGACACAAGGATAGCTAATTTAACAGCTTGGGCTCCTTTGGCAAAGCAAGAAGCAGCTAAATTTGGAGTTGTGAGTTTTAGATAAAGGAAAACTATTTTAATTGTATATTTAAGGGCCGTTCTATTAAAGAGCGGTCTTTTTTTTAGAATATTTATGACAAAAGCAATAGCAATTAAAGGTAGTAGGAAGTTATTAAATGCATGGGCTTTTTACGATTGGGCTAATTCAGTTTATAGTTTAGTAATTGCATCTGCGGTTTTCCCTATATTTTATGGTGCCTTATTTAGAGAGGCAGGAATAGAAAAAGTTATCGTATTTGGTACAGAGATAGCTAGGGCGCCTTTAATTAGTTACACTACATCGGCAGCATTCGTATTTATAACCATTGTTATTCCTTTACTTTCGGGAGTAGCAGATTATTTAGGAAATAAAAAAGTTTTCATGAAATTTTTCTGCTATTTAGGAGGGGCTTCTTGTATGGGGTTGTATTGGTTTTCTTTAGATAATATTTATGTAGGATTAGCTTGTTATTTTTTTGGTTTAGTAGGTTTTTGGGTAAGTTTTGCAATCAATAATTCTTATCTACCAGATGTGGCTTATGAGGAGCAGCAAGACGCCTTAAGTGCTAAAGGGTTTTCTTTAGGATATATTGGTAGTGTTATACTTTTACTTTTGAATTTAGCAATGATAATGAAACCCAATATTTTTGGTATTGTACCAGAAGCAGGGGAATCTGCGGAGATTATAGCAATGAAATATTCTTTTTTAACCGTAGGTATTTGGTGGATAATTTTTGCGCAATACACTTTTTATTATTTGCCAACAGGGAATAAGAAAGAGGGAGAAAAGAAAAACATAGTACTTAACGGATTTAAAGAATTAAAATTGGTTTGGCACCAATTAGGAGATGAGGTAAAGTTAAAACGCTATTTAATCGCTTTTTTTGTGTACAGTATGGCGGTACAAACAGTGATGCTTATTGCAACTTATTTTGGCGAAGAAGAAATTAATTGGGGAACAGATAGTGAACGTACTACAGGATTAATTGTTAGTATTTTAGTGATACAAATTGTAGCTATTTTTGGAGCAACATTAACAGCGCGAGCATCCAGAAAATACGGTAATATAAATACATTGATAATCGTAAATATATTATGGATAGCTATATGTGTTTATGCCTATTTTGTAATAACCCCAAATGATTTTTATATAGCAGCGGGTTGTGTAGGAATGGTAATGGGAGGAATACAGGCATTATCTAGATCTACCTATTCTAAATTTATGCCAGAAACAAAGGATACAGCTTCGTTTTTTAGTTTTTATGATGTTGCTGAAAAGATAGGAATTGTAATAGGTACCTTTCTTTATGGTTTTGTAGCGCAATACACTGGTAGTATGCGTAATGCGATAATATTTTTGGGAATTTTCTTTTTGGTTGGTATGTTGTTGCTAACTAAAGTGGAGAAAAATAAAGACGCGTAAAAAAACCTCTAAGAGTATAGAGGTTTTAGTTTTGATTTTTAGTAGTTGATTGTGAATAAACTCTTTATCCTTTAGAGATGTCTCCAGAGCCAGATACTTTGGTGTCTACTTTTGTAGGGTTTCCTTTGTAAGTAATATCTCCAGAACCAGATACTCTAGCTTTAAGCTTTTCTTTTACAGTAATTTTAATATCTGCTGATCCAGAAATATTTGCATCTACATTAATAGCTTCTAAATCAAAAGCTTTAATATCTCCACTTCCAGATATGGTGGCATCAAAGTTGTTAGTGGATCCACTTAAGTTAATATCTCCAGATCCAGACATAGAAGCATCTATGCTGTTAGCATTTATATCTAGAGTAATATCACCTGAGCCAGACATGGTAGTTTTAAAATTAGAAGTCTTAATAGTTTTTTTACCAACAATATCTCCAGATCCAGAAAGAGCTACAGCGCTAATACTCTCTACAGGAACGGTTATAACGATACCATCTTTCCAAGAGGAAGGTTTTAGGTTAACTCCTTTTTCCACTTTAATAACTAATTTGTTATCCTTTACTTCTGTGATGATGTATTCTAATAAATTTTCTTCTCCTTTTATGGTGATTTTACCTTCGGTGCCGTCTACTAATACAACATCAAACCAGCCAGATACAGAAACGGCATCATAATCTTCAGTGGTTCTATTCGTTGTGGTTACATTTCCGTTCCCTTTTATACTTTTACCCCATTGCGCTATACACGATGAGCACATTAAAATGGATAAACTTAAAATTGCTATTTTTTTCATGATTATTTATTTTGATTGATTTTTAATTAGTTGTTTTTTAAAAAAGATACGCTTCCATATTCACTATTTATAGAGACATGGTTTCCGCTATTAGCACTACCATGGTAGCCTTTGTAATATTTTTTATTAGATTTTTCGGTGCTTATATTTATTTCAAAAGCATCTTTTCCTTTTACTCCAGCATATTCTGTGGAAATATCAAAATCGAAATGATATTGGGAGTTATACCCAATTTTAATACCAGTGTAGTCACTGTTAATATATAGGTTCCCAGCATCTTCTGCCATTTCTTTAATTTGTAATGCCCCATAATCAGATGTTAAGGATACATTTCCATGTATAGTACCTAGTCTTACATTAATATAATCTCCATCTCCTTTAATGTTATTAGCTTCTCCAATATCTATTTTTCCATAATCACTAGAATATTGTAAATCCTCCATCTGTAAGACGGTTGTATTTGTATAATCGGCATCTATTACTAAATTCCCTGCTTTTTCAATGGTGAACCCAGAGTAATCCGCTGTTATGGTGCCACTATTAATATATTCAATATTAGACTTAGAGGTATAATCAAAATTCAGGATATTATTTCGCCCTCTAAGTTCTCCTATTTCTAATCTACCATAATCGCAATAAATTTTAGCGTGTCCGTCTACTCTATCCAAAGATATATTTCCATAATCATTAGAGAGATTTACGCTGTTTTTAATAGGTAATTTAATGGTGTAATTAATTTGCATATTAACATTACTATTATTTCCCCAGTTCCATCCCCAACTATTTTTAGAGTTTTTAAAAATGGTTTTGGCAGAAACCATACTCGAGCTTGCATCAAAATCTACGGTAATGGATTCTAATTTTTTTTGAACCTTTTCAGCATTATTGCCGTTTGTTTTAATATGAACTTCAATTAATATTCTATTTTCATTCCACGAGGTAATATTTAGGTTGCCGTAACTATTGGTAACTTTCAATAAAGCATCAGAATTAACACTGAATTCTTTCTTAATTGTTTTTTCTTTAGTGTATTTACCTTTTGGATTTCCATTGTTTCCAATACATAAAATAGGAGCTAATAAAAGAACAAAGGTTATATATTTAAATAGTATAGTTTTCATCATGCGTATTTTTTAAATTTTTTGTTGTCTCAATTTGGGTAAGAACATCATTTAATAAATCTATTCTTGTTTGAAAATTGGTAATCATAGCACTTAAAATTAGTTTGCTATTCCCTCCGTTTATTAAATCTTGCTCTAAATTTGTATAATTTGTTTCTAATTTGTTTAATTGAAAAAGCGTATCCTCAATTATCTTTTTTGTTTCTGGAGTACTTTCTTTTTCTAACTCATTTATTTGGTCTTCTATTAAGCTAGCAAAGTATACTTGCGATTGCGATACTTCTGGTGATATTTCAGCAACTTGTTCCTTTGTAGTAGGGTTGTTATGTAGCCCTGCAATAACAAGAATGCCTAATAATGCTATAGATGCGGCAATAGATAAAGATTTCCACCAAGACGTATTTTTTTTAGAAATGGCTACAGCAGAATTTTTTTCTTGTAGTTTTTCTAAAAACCTATTTTGGTGTCCTTCTTTTGGTTCTTCTATATCGAATGTATCTTGAAGGTTAGTGAAAAGGTTGTTAATAGTATCTTTTTCCATTCTTATGCGGTTAACATTTTTTGTCTTAAACTCTCTTTTGCTCTAGAAATTGTTGTTCTACAGTTTGCATAACTTAAATTCATAATGGAGCCTATTTCTTCATAATCATATCCTTCTATTAAATGTAAGGTCAAAGAAATTCTGTAATTGTCTTTTAGTTTTTTCATGGTTTCCAATACTTTTTGAGCCTTTAGTTCCGTAAACACATGATCAGAAGAAATTCCATTGTTATCTTCGACCTTGTACATTGTATCTTCAAAAGCAACTTCCTTATTTTTTTGCTGCTTTCTGTAATGATAAATACTGTTGTTAATAACAATACGCTTTAACCAGGCACCAAAGCTAACTTCGGCTTTAAAAGTATGTAGTTTCGTAAACGCGTTTAAAAACGATTCTTGCATAACATCTTCAGCTTCTGCACTACTTTTTACAATTCTCACAGCAGTATTATACATTGCTTTGTAATAGAGATTGTAAATTTCTAGTTGTGCACTTTGCTTACCTTCTAAGCATAATTGCAATAGGGTATCAATATTTTCTCTTTTTTGGCTCAAAAAGTGATTGGTTTGTTATAAAGATATTGCAATTTATGTTTTGTTACAGTTTGGCTGTGAAAATTATGTGATATGTTTTTTATCTAGGGTTTACGGGATACATTTCTTCAAATTATGATATACAATATGACAAGGCAAGAGGTTTATTCTAAATTTTATAATGAGAGTAATAAAGGAGAAATATATATATATGAATGTAACAACTCTTGTAGATGGAGTATATAACCTAATAGTAAATAGAGAAGGAGAAGAGTCTGTTGTTAAGTCTATATTAATTAATAAGTAGATTTTATAACAATTTATTAAAGTGCGTTTTATCGATGATTTTGGAGAATTATCGATAAAATGCATTACTTCATCGAAGTATCAATCTTTCATTTTACTTTAGCGACACCTTAAAAGGTCCCCAATACTTTTTAATTTTTTAACAACTGTTTTATATGGGAAACCTTTATTCCGAAAATTTATTTTTAGGTCTTTTACTTTGTAGTCTTACGTTAGTAACAGCACAAACCCCATCCCAAGATGGGCAATGGAGTCCTGTTATTCCATTTGGAATAGTACCCGTCGCTGCTGCTAATTTACCCGATGGTA
>NZ_JADGES010000177.1 GCF_016744255.1 Maribacter sp. | reverse complement strand
ATTAACAATTATCCTTAAAAACCTGAAGCAAAACCTTTTAAAATTTACAGACAAATAAACACGAAAAAAAACACTTACAAAACATACTTAAACACAAACATTAAAGTTAATATGGCTATGTGCGGATAGCCGCATTTTATTAAAACTATAAACACCCATTAAATGAAAAAGAGTATGAAATTATTTTTAAAAATAAGTTTAGCTAGTATTGCGCTTAGCATATTTTTAGTAAGCTGCAGCAGTGATGAAGGTTCTATTTTTGAAACCCCAGGAGGCGGAGACCCTGGCGATGATGACTCTATCGCTACTTTAGTCATAAACCAAGGAGCACCATCTAAAGATATTTTTACAGCAAAAGCCAACGGCCAAGTCGGAACATCAGTACCAGGCAGAATAGTTTACACTTCTACAAATACAACACAACGTAGATTATATATTACCCAAAATGTGTCTGGAGCAGGAGACATGCCTTTTAACAATTTTGAATTAACGAGTAAAGATTTAAAGAAAGCTCTAAAAGCAGATGGCTCTATTGATTTAGATGGTGCCACCAAAAAAGAAATAGATTTCACTTTTAATTTACCTGTACCAAATATAGATAACGGCTCTATTGTTTACAGCTTTTGGACAACAACAGGAAAAGGAGATTTTAGAGACCCAAGCAAAAGAAAAGCTCTTGGCGTTGGAACTATAACGGTAACAGTAGGCACAGGAACAAACCCTGCCGCAACAGTAAGAGAATTTACTGGAATAAAATTATTTGCTCCAGATGTGGATGGAAAAACCGAAACGTTCTTCTCTTTACTAAACGAAACTGTATATAAAATTAATGTAGGCCCAGAATTTAGAGCCTTTTGGGATTTTGGATATTATTATGGTGTTACTGGCCCTTCTAAAGATCATTTTGCTTCTTTTTCTTCCACTTCTACTTATGATGCTACTTTTGGTTTTCCTGTAAAAGGACTTAAACCTAGCGCTACAGAGGATGCTGATGAAACATTAAACCAAATGTTTTTTGGGTTATCTAATTACGATGTCGCAGCCTTTGACGGTATAACACTTTCTGGTGAGTTAGATGGTGTAATAAAAACGAACAACCAAAACATAACAAACCTAAAAGTTGGCGATATTGTTGTGTTTGTAGATAATTATAACAAAAAAGGTATCTTAAAAATTACTCATATTAAAGCTGGCTATGGCAATACAGACTTTATAGAGTTTGATGTTAAATTACAGCCTTAAGTTTTACCATTATTTTAGAAAGAGGGTATCTACAGCTGTAGATACCCTCTTTCTTTTTCTATTTGTATTTCTATTTTTCTAAACACAAAATAAAAGTTACCCTAAGAAGATTGTAAATTTGCCTTTTACTCTTTTTAAGTGATGGAAAAATTTTAATTATTACGTATGATTTTTGATAAATTAAAAACCCAAGTAGCAGCTATTACCAATGCCCCGGAGAAAACTGTAGATAAAAAATTAAAAAAAATCTGTATTCTCTTAAAAGAAAATATAACCTATTACGACTGGGTAGGTTTTTATTTTAAAAATGGAGATAAGAAAGAACTTAAACTTGGCCCCTATGCAGGCGCTCCTACCGACCACTCTATTATTCCTTTTGGCAAAGGTATTTGTGGGCAAGTAGCAGAAAGTAACACCAATTTTGTAGTGCCCGATGTTGCCGCACAAGACAATTATATAGCCTGCAGTATAACGGTTAAAGCAGAAATTGTTGTTCCACTCTTTAAAAATGGAAAAAACATAGGACAAATAGACATAGACTCTAATACCCCAAATCCCTTTTCTACGGAAGATGAGCGCTTTTTAGAGTATGTAAATGACCAAGTATCACAAATTCTTTAAAACTTTAGCTTTTTGTTAATAACCTGATCCGCTTTTTTGTTTCAAAAAAATTACTTTTGCATGCTTAGAACTTTAACTATAAGTACGTAAAAATGAGCACCAAAAAAGCCACTTCAGCCTTAATATCTGTATTCCACAAAGACGGATTAGAACCTATTGTAAGAAAGTTCAACGAACTTGGAATAACTATTTATTCTACAGGAGGAACCGAAAAATTTATAACCGATTTAGGTATCCCTGTAGTACC
>NZ_JADGES010000127.1 GCF_016744255.1 Maribacter sp. | reverse complement strand
TAGGCTTGCTGAATATGCAGAAGAGATTAAACAAGTAGTCGCCAAAGGTATTCAAGTTGCTATTGTAATAGGTGGCGGAAACATTTTTAGAGGTTTAGCAGGCGCAGCAACAGGGATGGATCGTGTACAAGGAGACCATATGGGTATGCTTGCCACAGTGATTAATGGTTTAGCTTTACAAAGTGCTTTAGAGATTAAAGAAGTACAAACAAGACTACAAACAGCAATAAAAATTAACGAAGTAGCAGAGCCTTTTATCCGAAGAAAAGCAATGCGACACTTAGAAAAAGGCCGCGTAGTAATCTTTGGAGGAGGAACAGGAAACCCATATTTTACTACAGATTCAGCTGCTGTACTTAGAGCTATAGAAATTGAAGCAGATGTAATTTTAAAAGGTACTCGTGTCGATGGCATATATAGTTCTGATCCTGAAAAGGATAAAAACGCCACTAAATTTGATACTATTTCCTTTAAGGAAGTTTTAGACAAAGGGCTAAAAGTAATGGACACCACTGCTTTTACCTTAAGCCAAGAAAATGAATTACCTATTGTAGTTTTTGATATGAATACAAAAGGTAATCTATTGAAAATTGTCAATGGAGAAAACATTGGAACCATTGTAAACCTATAATTTGGCTCCATTATTGTTAGATATAATTAAAAAATAACTAATGAACGAAGAAATACAATTTATACTAGACAGTACAAAAGAAGGTATGGATTCTGCCATGCTGCATTTAGAAAAAGCATTTTTAAAAATACGTGCTGGTAAAGCCAGCCCAGCAATGTTATCGAGTGTAATGGTAGACTATTACGGCTCCCAAACACCTTTAGCACAAGTTGCAAATGTAGGCACTCCTGATGCCCGGACTATTACTGCACAACCATGGGAAAAAAACATGCTTCATGAAATTGAAAAAGCAATTATGAATGCAAACCTTGGGTTTAATCCTATGAATAACGGCGAAAGCATCATTATCAATGTTCCTCCATTAACAGAGGAAAGAAGAAGAGATTTAGCCAAACAAGCTAAAGGAGAGGCTGAAGATGCGAAAGTTAGTATTCGCTCCGCAAGACAAGAAGCAAATAAAGAAATAAAAAAATTAGAGGATGCTTCGGAAGATTTAAAGAAAAACGCAGAGGGAGATATTCAAGAATTAACGGATAATTATACCCGAAAAATTGATGCTTTCCTAACTTTAAAAGAAGCTGAAATTATGAAAGTATAGATAATACTTCCATAATAATTTACAAAGCAGCCTTTAATGGGCTGCTTTCTATTTTTATAAACCCCTAAGAGCAATATTTAAAGTATGCTTCTTAGGAACACAACCTATCATTTTTTACCTTTGCAACTATGCTTTTTCTAAAGCATAGTTAAAAATAGAAGCTTTACTTAATGGTTGCTAAACTTACACAAGGATTTTGGGCAAAGACGGCCAATATAATTCTTAGAAACAGAATTTTAATTCTACTACTAATAGTAGCTTTTACTGTATTTATGGGAATGCAATGGGAAAACATGCGTTTCTCTAACTCCCAAGCTAATTTACTTCCAGACGATCACCCCGTAAACTTAGAGTACAATTCTTTTTTAAAGCAATTCGGTGAGGAAGGTAATGCTGTTGTATTTGCTATAAAAGACACTGCGTTTTTCTCAACAAAAAACTTTAACCGTTGGAACAAATTAAGTAAACAACTTGGAGCATTCCCAGAGGTAGATTTTGTTTTATCGACAGACAACCTACAAGAGCTTAAAAAAGATACCACCAAACAAGCGTTTGTTATGGTTCCTTTAATTAAGAGCGAGCCTAAAAACCAAGCTGCTGTAGATAGTATAAAGAACCATCTATTTAACGACCTTCCTTTTTACGAAAACTTATTATTCAACAAAGAAACTGGTACCATGCGTACCGTAATGTATTTAGATAAGGATATTGTAAATACCTCGGTAAGAAAAGATTTTATTCTAAGGGACATGACCCATCTTATTGAAAATTTTGAAGAAGAAACAGGCCTTAACGTACGTATTTCAGGAATGCCATACATACGAACTATGAATTCTCAAAATATAATTGATGAAATTGGAAAATTCATTTTAGCTGCATTAGGAATAACCTCTCTTATCTTTTTCTTCTTTTTCAGAAGCGTAAGAGCTACCATAATATCCATGTGCATCGTAATCATAGGAGTTATGTGGGCCTTTGGAATACTTGGCCTTTTACAATACGAGATTACCGTCCTAACCGCATTGATTCCTCCTTTAATTATTGTTATTGGTATACCCAACTGTATATTCTTAATTAACAAATACCAACAAGAGATAAAAAAACATGGGAACCAAGCCCTATCTCTTCAAAGAGTAATTTCTAAAATAGGAAACGCAACTTTGATGACGAACATCACTACGGCCTCTGGTTTCGCCACCTTTATAATCACCGACAGCAAACTATTAAAAGAATTTGGTATAGTTGCTTCCATCAACATTATTGGGATATTTATACTATCTCTTCTTATAATTCCAATAATATACAGTTTTATGCCTCTACCAAAGACAAAGCATTTAAAACACTTAAATAAAAGATGGATCGATGCCTTTGTAAACTGGACAGAACGCATAGTACGTCATAAAAGAATTGCAGTTTATATAACATCTATAACTTTATTAGTAGTTAGCATCATCGGAATTTATCTAATAGAAATTTCAGGCAGCCCCATTGAAGACATGCCAAAAAAAGCAGAATTTTTTAAAGATATTCGTTTTTTTGAGCAAGAGTTTGATGGTATAATGCCAATTGAAATTGTAGTAGACACCAAGCGCCCAAAAGGGGTGTTAAAACTTGCCACATTAAAAAGAATGGACCGGTTAGGGAATATTATTGAAGATATCCCAGAACTATCTAAGCCTATTTCTGTTGTAAATCTGGTAAAATACTCTAAGCAAGCATTTTACAGTGGCATCCCTAAATACTACCAATTACCAACTACCCAAGAAAATAATTTTATTATGGATGTTGCTCGTAAATCTACGAACAACGGAAATATGCTAAAAAGTTTTGTGGATAGCACAGGGCAAACTGCAAGAATAACCACTTTCATTAAAGACGTAAAGACTAGTCGCATGGAAGAAATTGAAATAAGACTAAAAGAACACATTGCCAAAATATTCCCTAAAGAAAGGTACAATGTATACATGACAGGAAGCGCTTTGTTGTTTTTAAAAGGCACTAAATATTTAGTAAAAAACTTAATAATGTCGCTTGCTCTTGCGATTGGGCTAATAGCATTATTCATGGCGTATTTATTTCGTTCGTTTAGAATGATTGTAATTTCTTTGATACCAAACCTATTGCCCTTACTTGTCACCGCAGGAGTTATGGGCTATGTTGGCGTCCCTATAAAACCCTCCACAATATTAGTATTTAGTATTGCTTTTGGTATATCTGTAGATGACACTATTCACTTTCTCGCTAAATACAGACAAGAATTAATAGTTAACAAATGGCGTATTGAAAAATCCGTTTATGCCGCCTTACGAGAAACTGGAGTAAGTATGTTTTATACTTCTATAGTTCTTTTCTTTGGGTTTTCTGTCTTTGTAATTTCTGATTTTGGAGGTACTGTAGCCCTTGGAGCTCTTGTATCCGCTACTTTATTATTTGCTATGTTAGCAAACCTAATACTCCTCCCTTCCTTGCTGCTTTCATTAGAACGAAGTATAGCCAACAAAGAAGTACTCAAGAAACCGCAAATAGACATTCTTCCCAAAGAAGAAATAAAAATTAAGGATACAAATAAATAGACTCGTCTTAATAAGCTATTTATACACATAAGAAGACTTCCATTTTTTATTAAAAAGGCTATCTTTGAGTTTTTAATTTTTGATGTATTTTTAATATGAAGTCCACTAGTGTAAAAGAACTATTATCTGGAAAACATCTATTACAGGAAGTCACTGTAAATGGATGGGTAAAAACCTTTAGAAGCAACCGTTTTATAGCCCTTAATGATGGCTCTACATTAAACAATTTACAATGTGTTGTAGATTTTGAAGAGCTAGACGAGAATCTATTAAAACAAATAGCTACTGGTGCGGCGTTAAAAATTACTGGGACTTTAGTAGAAAGCCAAGGCCGTGGTCAGAGCGTAGAAATACAGACTAAAGACATTTACGTTCATGGTACAGCAGACCCTGAGACCTACCCTATTCAACCAAAAAAACACTCCTTAGAATTCTTAAGAGAAAAAGCTCATTTACGCATCCGCACAAATACTTTTGCTGCAGTTATGCGCGTTCGTTCTGCTTTATCTTTTGCAATACACCAATACTTTAGACAAAACGATTTTAATTATTTCCATGCCCCTATAATTACTGGTTCGGATGCCGAAGGTGCAGGAGAAATGTTTAGAGTAACTACTTTAGATCAAAAAAACCCTCCATTAACAGAAGAAGGAGAAATTAATCATAAAGAAGATTTCTTCGGAAAAGAAACTAATTTAACTGTATCTGGCCAGTTAGAGGCAGAGGCATACGCAATGGCCTTAGGAAAAGTATATACTTTTGGCCCTACTTTCAGAGCTGAAAACTCTAACACATCTAGACATTTAGCGGAATTCTGGATGGTAGAACCAGAAGTTGCCTTTAATGATTTGGATGACAATATGGATTTGGCTGAAGATTTTATTAAAGATGTTATTAAATACATTGTAACAAACTGCTCAGAAGACCTAGAGTTTTTAGAGAAAAGATTATTAGACGAAGAAAAATCTAAACCACAAGCAGAGCGTAGCGAAATGCCTTTATTAGAGAAACTAAAGTTTGTTTCTGAAAACAATTTTAAAAGAGTAAGCTACACTGAGGCTATTGATATATTAAGGAATTGTAAGCCAAACAAAAAGAAAAAATTTAAGTATCCAATAGATGCTTGGGGCGCTGATCTGCAAAGCGAACACGAACGCTACTTAGTAGAGAAACACTTTAAATGTCCAGTAATCTTGTTTGATTACCCAGCAGATATTAAAGCATTTTATATGCGCTTAAACGAGGACGGTAAGACGGTAAGAGCCATGGATATTCTTTTTCCAGGTATCGGAGAAATTGTTGGCGGTTCTCAAAGAGAAGAACGTTTAGATGTATTATTAGAAAAAATAGCAGCTTTAGGTATCGATGAAAAAGAACTTTGGTGGTATTTAGATTTAAGGAAATTCGGAAGTGCGGTGCATAGTGGATTTGGACTAGGTTTTGAGCGTCTTGTACTTTTCGCTACAGGAATGAGCAACATTAGAGATGTAATTCCTTTCCCAAGGACACCACAAAATGCGGAGTTTTAATCGGATTTACTTAACTTTATAAACAGTAGAAAGTAATCCTATGCTTAAACAACATTTACAGTTTAAATTATCACAAAAATTATCTCCTCAACAAATTCAGTTGATGAAGTTAATTCAGTTGCCTACACAGGCTTTTGAACAACGTCTTAAGCAAGAATTAGAAGAAAACCCAGCGTTAGAAGGTGGCAAAGAAGACAAGGAGTCATTAGAAGATAATTATGACGATGTGTACGAAGAAGACGATAGCGAATCTATCGCCGCAGACGACATAAATATAGATGACTATTTAAGTGATGACGAGGTCCCCGATTACCGAACTAAAACAAATAACTACAGTGCTGATGATGACGAAAAAAGTGTTCCATATGCAGCAGGCACAACATTTAATCAATTCCTATTAACCCAATTGAATACCGTATACCTTTCTGATGAAGAATGGGAAATTGCAGAATTTTTAGTTGGTAGTGTAGATGAAAGCGGGTATATAAGAAGGCCCATCACTGACATTTTAGACGATCTTGCTTTTACTCAAAATATATATACGAATGAAAATACTGTATTAAAAGTTCTTAAAATGGTTCAAGAATTAGACCCTTCTGGTGTTGCTGCGCGATCCCTCGAAGAATGTTTAATTATTCAATTAAAAAGAAAAGAAATTTCCCCAAGTATAGAATTAGCTATTGCTATTCTAGAAAAATCTTTTGAGCAATTCACTAAAAAGCATTACAAAAAACTAATTAACAAACACAACATAACAGAAGAACAGCTCAAGGGAGCTATATCTGAAATAGAACGACTAAATCCAAAACCAGGTGGCTCCTATGCCGGTAATAATAGAATAGTAGAGCATGTAGTTCCTGATTTTTCTATAAAAATTGCAGAAGGAGAATTAGAACTCACATTGAACGGCAGAAATGCTCCAGAACTACATGTTAGTAGAGAGTACAGCAATATGCTTCAGGGCTACAAAGATGCTAAAGAAAAATCTAAATCTCAGAAAGACACTGTTCAATTTATAAAACAAAAATTAGATGCCGCTAAATGGTTTATTGATGCTATTAGACAAAGACAACAAACTTTGTTTATTACCATGAATGCCATAATGCAATACCAGAAGGAATATTTTTTATCTGGCGATGAACGTAACCTTAGACCTATGATATTGAAAGATATCGCAGATGAAATTCACATGGATGTCTCGACCGTATCCCGTGTTGCAAACAGCAAGTATGTAGACACACCTTATGGAACCAAACTAATTAAAGAATACTTCTCTGAATCCATGAAAAATGAACAAGGAGAAGATGTTTCTACAAAAGAAATAAAAAAAATATTAGAAACTGTTATAGCTGAGGAAACCAAGAAAAAACCTCTTACAGATGATAAATTGGCAGCAATTTTAAAAGACAGAGGATATCCTATTGCCCGAAGAACAGTTGCTAAATATCGAGAGCAGCTAAGCATCCCTGTCGCTAGATTACGTAAACAAATTTAATGAGAACTTTCCAAGAGGTAATCTCCTATATTTTTCACCCCTTATTTACTCCACTAATTGGCACATTATCTTATTTTGTTTTAACCCCAAAATACAGCCCTATAAACATCCAAAGCGGCAACATATTACCGATTTTTATCTTAACGATTATTATTCCTATTATTTCCTATTTCATTCTTCGTAATATAGGGGTTGTAAATACCGTTTTTATGCCCACTTTACAAGAAAGGAAATACCCTTTATATATTAACATAGCATTACTTTTAATGGTTGTATACAAGGTAATACCATACAACTACACCAGCGAACTCTACTATTTTTTTATTGGCCTCATTTGCGCATATTCTAGCTCTTTATTACTCCTGTTTTTTAATTTTAAAAGCAGCATGCATTTAATAAGTATGGGCAGCTTAATTATGTACCTAATAAGCCTTAGTGTTCATTTTGAAATAAACATCATATTTGCCTTATGTTTTTTTATCCTTGCCACTGGACTGGTCGCCTCCTCTAGACTTTATTTAAAAGCGCATAGCAAAGCAGAAATTTTAGTTGGCTTTATCGTTGGTATCACCTCACAATTACTAACTATTAAATTTTGGCTCTAGACCTTAATTAGACAAAACCTCTCCTTCATATGTAGTGTAATTTATTTTCAAAGCATTTACCTTTCTAAGCTCTTGCTTTATATCTGAAACAAGACCCACATTTGCTTTCTTATCTACTTTTAAAGCCACTGTAATAAACCCTCTTAAATAACTAGGTTTTTTTGCTATCTCTGCCAAAACAAAGACCCCAACATCTAAAACATTTGCTAGTTTATAATTCAATTGTATTTTAGGCTCCTCACCAACTACTTTTATATAATTTCTAGTAGGCCAAAACCCTATCCTTGCTCTCCATTTTCTTAATCTCTGTTGCATTTGGCAATACATTCTCCTCTTTCAAAGCATCATCTTTCATAACCTTTACAGTCATAAAAAAGAATAAAAGCATAAACACAATATCTGGCAAAGAAGCTGTTGAAACTTCCTGTGTTTTAGCCATATTACTATTTTTAGATTTAGACATAATACAAGGGGTTTAGTTCCTATTAGCTTCAGACAAGTTCAAAGGGTACATTTTCTGAATAAATTTTATCTTTTCCAATACCTCCTTCTTTTTACTAGCAACAACATTAGGGCTTCTATAAATAGCTTCTAAGGACCTAAAATCTAAATTATACACTAACTAGACTCCCCTGTCCTAAGTTCACTATAAGCCATTAATAATTGGCCCTGTACAGCTATATAATCTTCATAAGCAGCCTCTCTACTCGTTACCAATGATATTATTGCCTTTAAAGGACTATCTGAAGATTTAACATCCCGTTTTCCTTTACAATAATCACAGTAACCTTTATCAGCACTAATTGCTCCTCCATTATCCAAAAAGTCTATTGCTACTAATTTTAAGTCTTTTAAGGGCACTAAGCCATCAAATCAATTAATAAATCACCCTCACTATTTACAGTTATGGATAAAATGTTCTTCTTCTTTACATTTATAACTGGAATAGTTTCCATAGACGGCAACATACGGTCCATTCCTGAATCCGTTTCAATACTAGTAGTAACCAAAAAAAAAGAGGAGTAATAAAAAAGCAATGTCTGCCATTGAGCCCGCACTAACCTGAGGCACTTCGTCTCTTAAATCCATAAATAATACATTTAATTAAACAATATATTTTGCCTAGCTAAGTGTATAAATTTAACAATGTAAAATTGTGGGTGAATTACTATTAATAAAATACTAAC
>NZ_JADGES010000016.1 GCF_016744255.1 Maribacter sp. | reverse complement strand
GGAGCTTTTATTGCTTGTCCTGGTTGTGCAATAATATCTTCCCCGTTATGAATTTTATCTCCTCTAGACGCACCATAAGCCCCTGAACCATGTACATCGTTTCCCCTTATTTTTTGATTATAAATTAATGGGGAAAAAACAGATTTGGTTTTGGTGATTAAAAACAATACGCCTAAACCTATTGCAGCTCCTATAGCTATTGGTTTAGTTTTCATGCTAATTGGGTTTTAATATTATTTAATATTCTTAAACTTTTTTTTCTTGCACCTTCATGTGAACCATACAGGGCTATGTATGCAGAATTACCAATGCTAGTTTTGTTTATATCCTTATAAATATTAGGGTCGTTTGGGTCTAAATTGGATAATTGCTCTGCTAACCATTTATTGTCCCGAGCATTCTCTACCGTAACCGAATCGGCAAATTTGGCTTGGTGTTCTATTGGCATAAAGGCTATTGCTTTTTCGGCTAAACCTATTGCGTTTTGCGTTGGGGTAAAAATCTTATTTACCGCGGCAAATACTATAGCCGTAATCCCTGCCTGAATAGCTATTGCTTTGTAATCTAATTTTTCTGCCATAATCCTTTTTTCTTTTCTAAAATGAGGGTTTTAGTTTTTCCGCATGCATTGAATGTGGTAACTTTTATTTGTCTACGCCCTAAGAATCTAGATTTTAAAAACAACCATTTCCATTGCTTCCTTTTTACATGCGATACCGTTTGCGTTTCGCTATTAAACTCCCTTTCTAATATGTTTACAGACAAATCTTTACCATTGTAGCTAACTTGCCCATTAATCGTTAGGCAGTTACTTTTATCGGTGAAATCTTGTGTAATGGCCACGGAATTTTCTATGCCTTTTAAAACAGTTTCTAAACTAATTTTGTTGTGCGTAGAATCTTTGTAGTATATTTTCTGAATTACAATTTTTTCTATATTTTTTTGTTTGATGCTGGCACTATCTAACACCTGGTGTAAGTATGCAAATCGAGTATCTATTTGCGTTAAAAATTCTTTCTGACCTATTCTTAGATTTACAATTTGTGCATCTTTCTCTTGTAGTAATTGAAACTGGTTTGTTTTTAATTCTTTAATGTAGTTGTTTTTATTAGCTCTACTGTACCCTAAGTAACCACAAGCTCCTAAAAGAATTATTATAATATATATGCTCCAGTATTTCATTATCTCATTTTATTATAGTAGTACCTAGTCATGCGAATACGCTCCTCTATGCCGTTGAGTCCGCCATTAATTGCTTTGGTTATTTTTACTATAGAATCTCTATTTATGTTATTTGCTAAATTCCAAAGTTTATTTTCTTCAAAAAAATATTTAGCAGAGGTAAAGTAAAAACTGTAAGCAACTTTTTCAGGATTTTCTAAAATAGTAACATCTTTTATCCATTTTGCAAACTTTTTGTAATTAAAAAGTCCTGTTAACTGTATTGCTCCACGACCTCTATATTTCCATCCATCGCCATAGTTGGTGTTTCCAAGTTGGTGAGATGGGTTTCTGTTTTTATCCCAATAGACTTTATTGGCTATTTTTTCTTGATTGGCTTTATGCCCCCAGGTTCTCCCATCTTGGTAGGCCTGTACTTTGTTTTTTCGGTAATACGAAAAGGTCTTTATTAAGCCAATAGCGGAATAGTTAAGGTTTTCTGTATCGTACTTAAATCCATTAGTTTCGTGGTGTAGTTGTCCTAGAAAATGTGCTAACTGAATTTTTGAAACCCCAAATTGAGCTTGGAAAGCTTTTAGGGTGTTTTTACCGATTATCCCGTCTGGAACTAATCCGTTTTCTTTTTGAAATTCAACTATTTTTCTCATTTTTAAAGGGAATTAAAACCCTTCTAGATTTTTACCAGAAGGGTTTTGTTATTTACTTGCTATCTCCTAATGCTGTATCGGTTTTGGTTCTTAAAAAACCAAAAAGAACACCAATTATTGTAATAATCCAAGTGGCATTTTCTCCTGTTATTACATTAGTCCAGTCAAAGCTTTCTACAACTCCAAATAGTGCGGTAATAATTGCTATTAGTAGGGTTCTCCATCCTTTTTTCATAATTTTAAAATTTAAGTGTGAATATTTATTTACTATTTTTATTTCTTATTAATAATAACTTCTATAATTTCTATTTTCCCTAAAACATCTCTCTGCTTATCTACCAAGCTGCGAACCTCTGTATTTAATTTTTCTATACTTTTTGAGTTCTGCGTAATTTCATTTTTGGTTACTTGCAGCTCCGAATCGTGTTGTACTTTTGTATATCTTGGAGATTCTGTAAATGCATCCATTTTTTTTCCTAGAATAACCTGGTTTTTCTGTGTCTGATTAACCGCATTGGCTATGTTGTCTATTGCGTTGTCTTGGTCTTTGTCGTTACTCCATACGCTGAATGCAGAAGTGATAATTCCGATTATTAGCACCCCTATTAATGTTGTTATAACATTTTTAGAGTTAAATGTAATCTGACTATTTTCCGACTTGTTTCCCATAGCCTTTAATAGTTTTAAAATTTCATCCTGAGAATCATCCATTATTTAATCTCTTCTACTTAATATTATTCTACGTTGTACTTCTTTTGATGTTGTTGTCGATTGTGAATATACTTTTGTATATCCATTCCATTGTGCCGCCCTGTGAGCTTGATATGCTTGTAATGCCGTGTATCTAGCCGTTGTGGCTCCTGTTGTGTTCGTCGACTGGTCTACATAAAAAGTATCAAAATCGTAGACATCTAATACATCACTGTGATTAAGTGTTAGTCCTCCGTTCAGTAATTCCCACTCGTCTTCTAATCCGTCATTATCCGTATCTAAATAATTCGGAGCGGTTGAAAAAGTAGGTAGTCCTATGGTCTGACTTTCGTTATTAGCATAGCTTCCTGTTCCATTATTCGCATCATCAACTAAGTGTTGGTCAACAGCATCTAATCCTTCTAGATTGACTCTAGCACCTGCGTTTTCTAAAACATGAGACTTAACTAAATTAGAATTTAATGGTACATAAGTACTTGCATTTATTCTGCTAGAAACTAATGCATTAGTCGCTTCTGTATTTAAAGGCGCTGCATTATTGTTGAATAAGTTATCTAGATTATATAGCTGACTACCTGTATAGTCGGTATCCCCAGATGGCGCGCAATTACTAGTGCTGCAATCTAAAAGTTCTATAGTAGCACTTGAACCTTGCGTAGCCCAACCATCCTCATATACATTACCTATTACGTCTATAACATTTTTTGCCGTAGCTTGTAGCCCGTATGTATGTCCGTAGATATAATTATTGATAAACTCATAGCTATTATCTTGACCTATCGAAGACCTCATATTACGCTCTGAATTGTTGATATATGCGTTGTTAATGAATGACGCATTAGAGAATCCACGCCCATACGCAATACCACCTTTTGCGTTGAATCCTTCACCTATAATACTATTTTGAAGCGTAAAATATTCTAAAGTATTAAGTAAATCTCCTGCATTTAAGTTAACACCAAAACTACCTGAATTATCTCCCCACGTAAATGAACATTGATTGATTGCGTATTGACTTCTATTTGCATTCTGATTTGTTCCTCCTATCCTGAACGACTGTACATGTGCGGCATCCGCACCGTCGCCCCCTCGGAACTTCATGTGTTGCATAATAAAGTTAGAAGACCTTACATTAGTCTCGTGATTATGTACCGTTATTCCGTTTCCCGTAGCACTTTGCCCATATATTGTTATATTATTAACACCTGTTGAAAAATATAATCCTGAACCTAAATTTATTGTTCCGTTCGTCCTGAAAAGTATATTTCCGCCTTGTCCCGAATTTTCAATGTCTTGCTCAATTTGTCGTAGACTTCCTGCTCCACTATTATTTAGATTAGTAACAAAATAAACAGGTAAACCCCTACCTCCTGTTGCATTCTTGCCCCATCCTTCCGCAGTAGGGTACGCCTTTATATCTTCATCTGTAAGGTAGATCGTTGGCTTTCCTGTAGTGTTTTGAGCACTAAAAAAGTTTGATTCTTGTTCCAACCAAAACCCTCCTTTTATATGATTCTTCCAGTTCCCATCATCTGTTATTTCTGCGTAACCATCGCTATCGATTCCTTTTGCCGCATAGCCGACCGATTGATTATAAGTATAAAAATCTTGTAAACTCTGGTCTTTATAAAATAGGTTTGCTATTGCAAAAGTCGTAGAGTGCCTTCTTTTTATTCCACCATCTAATGCTTTTCCGTCGTTATAATACACATCATTCCAACCGCCATTTGCAGTATTTCTATAGAATTTAGAAATAGCCGTAAGCATTAATTTTAATCCTTTAGGTGTGCTTCCGTTCGTTGTACTACCTCCTGCATAAGTTACTGAGTGATTACTGCTACCATTTAATATTCCATCTGTTGTTTCGTAATCATAAAGTAAATCAGTAGTATTCTTCATAGCATCTCTATGAGCCATCCTTGTTAATGCCCCTGCTGTTACTGTACTATAACTTATACCTAGTTCCCAATCAGTAGTACTTGTTTCATAATTTCTATAGAGTTCCCAAAATATTCCGTTTGTAAAAACACAAATTTTCATTATTGTTTTAAAATAATCTTTACAATAAGACTCTAAAGAACTATCATTGTAATGTATAGCGTAATTGTGTAGAAAATCTAAACTCTCTGCAAGTCTATTATTTCCGCCATTTTGAATCCAAGTTACTCCAAAATCAGGGTTGTTAACACCAGAAGAATTTTCAATAGGATAGCTGTTATTGCTGTTTCCATCCCCTATTAGATTACCATTTCCGTAATATGCTCCAGACTGCCAACTTGCGCCCCAATTATTTATTAGTTCTGTCTGAACTTTTGGGTATAGCCAATTTCTGTAATTTTGAAAAAAGGTTGTTATTGCTGATTCCTCAAGTGTTGACAAGTTCGTTACATCACTTTTTATTAAAAAGTAAGTGTCTATTAATTTATTAAATTTTGAAGTAGTAATAAAAAAAGGATTAACACCTATACGCACGCCGTTATTCCATCTTGTTGTATTTGTGAAATCAAACTCTGCTTGGCTAGTTAGCCATTTAATTTCAGCCATAACCGCATCCATACCTACAACATCATTTTTAGCTTTAGAAATAATACCTTTGATGTGCATGTCTTCGCCTGCACGGTCTGGCTCCATGGCAAAAATTTCAGCTATTGTGTAACTTGTATCGTATTGATTAGGTACAGTTTCCTGTAGCTTGTGAAAATTACTAAATCGGTTAGCTGTATTGTCTACATCGAACGCACTAATAACAGTATTAATTCGTGCGTAATCATCTGCAAATCCTGTTCCTGTTATATAACCGTTATCGTATCTATTCGCTATCTCTGTAAGTGCTGCATCTGTCATATAGAATGACTGTGCGTGTGCAGTACATACTAAAAGAAATGCTATTGCTATTAGTATCTTCTTCATATTATTGTGCTTCTGCTGAAATTATAAATTCCATAGTATCTCCTACATTTCCGTTAGTATTCCCCTCTCCGTATATCTGAATATGAATTACCCCAGAACCGTCTACTGCTACTATACTTTCTTTTATATCTCCTTGCCAATTTGTGTTTGCCAAATCTGTATAATTTGTAAAGCCAGTTCCTCCAGATATTATACGTATACGTCCTTCCGTTCCTACCGTCATCCTATAATCGAACACGATTTTAACGGTTCCAGTTGTAGGAACATTAAAAGTTATACCTACCCTATCTGCTCCTCCTGTAGCGTTGCTAGTAGTTGAGCCTACATAACTTTTACCATAACCGTTGTCTGTATTAGCTACACTAGATATTGTTGCAGTTCCGTATAACGCATTAACAACATTAGCTGTCGATACTACATTATTAGACTCGTCAGGAGGAAAAGAAAAAGCCATGCCATTAATTAGCTCTGAATTTGCGTTGCTGTCATTCGGATGCGACAATGAGGACGACACAATATCGCAAGTGCTATCTACTCTGTACGTAGTACCGCCCAAAGTTTCTAAAGATATGTTCGTCTGGTCTGTAGCGCTGCATACTAAGTGCTGATTAGCTGCTATTTCTGTTGTAATATTATTAAGCATGCCGTTACCTTTTAAGGTATATCCAACATCTGCTTTTATAGTTAATGTTCCTGTTCCTAATTTATCAAAGTACGCTTGTTTTGTCGTTGTTACACCTGCTCCTAAACTTAGTTCTGTTGTACCTGTGAACTCATTAGTTACTACATTTCCTGCATCATTGTAATTCAAATCAGCAACTTGTATTACCCCTGCTGTTATTGTTCTGTAGGTTCTTTCGCCTGTTTCTGTTCCTGAACTTGACGGAAGAGCTACGTGTGTTAGTTCTCCGTTTGTCAGCATAACTATATTTCTAATTTCAGAACTACCAAGATTAAACTTAATTTTTCCAGATGTTCCACCTGCTCCGCCTGTTAAATCAATATCATTTCCCACCATTTTTAAAGGCTCTGTAGCGGTATGATTTCCTAAGTCGTCATTTGTATCACTAACCTTCGCATCATTTAACGCTGTTCTAGATTCTATGTTTGAATTGATAGTGTTTTGGTCTGTTGGCAGGTTGGTTAGCTTTGTTTCTTGTGCTGTTGTTAGGCTTGTGCCAGATTCTGGTGAACCAACTCTTATAGATTGCGAGTGGGCAACTATAGAAAATAATAGGGATATTACAATTAAAAATTTTCTCATTTTTTTTAGTTTATTAAGTACGTTCCGGTTACTGATACATTGAAGTAATCGTTAATACCTCCTGTTTTTTGCTGAAAACCTGTTCCATTAAAATTAGAGGTTATAGAATACCCTGTTACTGCATTAGCAGTTGAAGGGTTTCTGTTTGTGCCAAATTGTAATGCTCCTCCAGTTAATGCGGCTTTAAAGTCTATTATATCTGCATGGAATGGAGTGTTGTAATCTGGTCCCCAATTAGAATCTAAATATTGAAAAGAAACGTCGAATATAGGGTAGGTAGGGTTGTTAGAGTTAGATTGTGGTAATCCAGAAATTCTAAAAGGTGGATTACTGCCTCCTAAATTACTATTCCCTGTTTTTTTGATTCTTAATTCCATATTAAAATGATATAGTTTACCAATTTGGTAGTAGTACGAATTGTTTTGTATAATAGTGTAGTCCGAATTTGGAATAGTAATCGCTATTGTTCCTTCTGAAGGTGTTATTCCAGAACCTCCCGTTGCTCCTGTTGCTCCTGTTAGTCCTTGTATTCCTTGTTCTCCCGTTGCTCCTGTTGCTCCTGTTGCTCCCTGTATTCCTTGTATTCCTTGTGCTCCCTCTAGTGAGGTTAACCAATCTTGTTCCGTGCCTACAAATCCATTATTAACCGCTATTTCATACGCACTAAGTCCGCTACTTGTTCCTATAGGTGCATCTGTAGGGAACTCTAGCCTTGTGATTGTAGTTGCTGGTAAGGCGTTTAGCTCTGCGGTAGTTCCTACTGCTATTTCTATTGTATTTTTAGGAGAAATAGGACTAACGGTAATATCATCATTTCTAGTGGTGTCTAAATTGGGAAATGTGTTTAAAATATCATTCCAATCTATAGTGTTTATTCCTGTAGTTGTTGCACTTATTGTACCGTTAACATCATTATAAACAAAACTAACACCTGTATGTGTGCCGTTTTGGAACGCTAAACCTAGAATGTCTTCTACTTCTTCTTGCGTTAAATTCCCTGTATTAAGGTTTAATTGAGACACTAAATTTGCTAAAGAAATTTCAGTAGAAAAACCTTCGCTATCTAATACAAGTAGATTAGAGGTTAAAGGAATCGCTGTAATTTCGGTGGTTCCTAAAACCACAATACCGTTATGAAATGTTTTGGCTTTTTGCTGGCCAATGGCGCAAGAAAAAAGAAAAACAGTTGCTATTATTGTAAATAAAATTCTTTTCATAATATTATAAATCTGGAAAATTCTGTGGGTTAATAGAATCTGATATATCATAATCTGCTTTTGCTTCTGAATTGCCTCCTTTAAACTTAGACCAACCAGATAATACGTCATCACCAATAGGACCCATTACCCAATCGTTCTTTTGGATTTTGTTTTTATCCTGGTTGCCGTTTGCTTTTAACACATGTTTATCATCTATAATAACAAGTTTACTAGAGCTGCTATAACCGCCTGTTTTTCTAACCCTACCTACCATGATTACGCTTCTTTATTTTTAAAAATCATTGCCCCTAATGCAATTACGGCTACAACAATGCCACTTGCCGCTAACGGATTATCTTTTACCCAATTGGTTGGGGTAGATAAGTTGTTGTCTGTATTTATTCCTCTCCGCAAAAGATTAGCATTTATATTTTGATTTCCTGTAGCTATGCCTGCTCTAGTGGTAACTACTTTCGTTTGTGCTGGTCTAACGGTAGCATTAAACACATCTCCTAAAGTCTGAAAAATATTATCTAGATTAAAACTAGAATTTTTAGGTATTTTTGGGTAGTGCTGTTCTCTTGGGGAAACTATAACGCCTTCTAACTCGTTTACATTTTCAGACAAAGAATAAGTCTTATCACCCATGTAACGGTCTAGCCTAAAAATTTGACCTGTAAAACCAATATGCGAAATCTCAAAACTTTCGTGTAAATTTCCGACAACAGTAAACCAACCGTTTTGGTCGGTTACTACACCTCTTTTTGGATTGCTATTAATGGTAATTACATGCGCTTGGTACAATGGTTGTCCGCTTGCATCTAAAACCCTACCTCTATGTGTTATTCTTGCCATAATACTTTTATTTTTTAAACAAATAAACACCTACTCCAACCGCTACTACCGCTATTGCTCCGCCTATAAGCAACTTGCTATTGTCGGTTTTTTGCGGAGGAGTATTATTTGCATACTGGTATCCATTTTGCCCATTAATAACTTGTTGTTGCGCTTGTGGCTGTAGGTTTACATTATTGCCAGAAGTGCTAGTTCTATACCCTTTATTTTTATTAATAAGTGGCCCCACATACCTATCTGCAGTATTAATTATATTACCAATTGTTGCCCAAAAATTACTACCTCCTGTATTGGTTGGCCCTGGTATGTAACTAGGCGTGTTAGCCGTTGGCAACGTATTAGTAAATGTTACTACTGGTGCTGTATATGTTTGTACTTTTCTTAAATCGTTTGGGTCTTTATAGCTCATTTTATTATTTTTTTACAACGTTTATAAATACTATACCAGATAGTAGTGCAATAGCAGCTAGCCAGTAAATTGTTTGTGGGCTAACTACACTTCCTTGTAATGGCTTAGTAACTGGAACATCAATTATATTTTGTGTTGGCGTAGCATTATTTACTGGTGTTGTTGTATGGGTGGTTTCTGGTACTGCATTTGGGTCTGGCTTTACATAATAACTAGGGTCTAATTTAGGTTCCGGATACGCCCTACGGGTTGCCGACTTTACCCTAAGGCTGCCTGCATCTACTCTTACCTTTGTTTTGTCAGGATTTTTACTCCTTCTAACAGGGGCAGTCTCCGAAACATTGCTTCGAGAATTTCTGTAGGACGGATTAGAACCTCTTGTTGTTGACATTTTTTTATTTGTTAGTCAGTTTTTTATAACCAAAATATATTGCTACTGCTCCAAAAATTATCCCTAAGTTTTTGCTTAAAGGGGATTTAGCTGTTACCACTACTTCATCTAAAGCAATTCCTTTATTTTTTAGCGTATATATTCTATCTTCCATATTAGAAGCTAGAGTAATTGTCTTTGTTTCTTTTCCCATATAGCTTAACACCCATTTTTCACCAGAAGAACCCTGTATATGAAAATTGCCGTTAAAATCTGTAATTGTTCCTCTAACATTTGGGCCTTGCAAATACACATTAACCCCAAGTAACGGTTGTCCGTTTTGGTCTTTTACAGTTCCTTTATGTGTTATTTGTGCCATTTGTTATAGGATAACTTTTACTGGTTTCTTTTTCTTTTTATTATTGGTTAGCAAAACCATACCGCCAAATACTACCGCTGCTATTGCCCAACTACCCATTGTTGTTAATCCGTTGCTTAAAAAAGATATAGGGGTATTTTTGGCTTCAGCAGGAATAGTAGTGTCTATATATTTTCTTTTACCTGGTTGGGTTTCTGCGTATGCTTTTTGCTCGCTTACTATAGTGTTAATTTCTTGCAACTCTTCTGGAGTAATTACTTTGTGCTGCATTACTGGCGCAGGGGCTAAAGGAACTTTGCTAGGGGCTATTCTAGGGTCATCTTTAGCGACTATAATACCATGTACAATATCGCCACCCGTAATAGAATCTATTTGGCTGGGCGTTAATTTAATTGGCGTGCGAGAATTTCTAAAATCCGCATATTTATCTATAGTTGCTTGCGATGGCTTGCCTAAGTAATTAATATTTTTTTTTTGGCATGTACACATACTACTTGTTTTTCTTGATTATTTTACGAACTAATAAACCAGCTACAACTAGCCCAAGAATCCATTTTCCTGTATTATTAGCATCTACTGTTTCTTCTGTATTTTCTGCCGTACCACTACCGTCTACAACACCTGTTTGTGCCATTGGGTCTGCTGTGTCTGTAGGTAAAATTGCATCTGCTGGGTTGGTAGCTGCTGTGTTAATGTAGTCTGTTGGCGTAGCATTATTTACTGGTGTTGTTACAGGTGCTGTTACCGTAGGGTTTGTTACAACTGTATTAACTGGTGTTCGGGGTATTGTTGTTGTATTCGTATTTGTAGAGCTTCTAGGAACTGTATTAACTGGTGTTCGGGGTGGTGTTGTTGTATTAGTAGAACTCCTAGGTACAGTAGTTGGCTTAGGAGGCGTGCTCGTTAGCGTAATAGGTTGCTCCGTGCCTAAATGGTCCATTTGTACCCCTTTTGGTCTTGTTCTTACAACTGGTTTAGGGGTTATAGTTGCTGTTGTTCTAGAAGGAGCAACAGTTCTTGTTCTTTGATTGCTTCTTGTAGAACTGCTTCTAGGCTGCGAACCAGATGTTGTTCTAGGTGTAGAGGTAAAACTACTTCTTTTAATTACTCCGCCACAATGACAATTATACTCCTTATCGGAATACGAGCCTGCCCAATTTTTGGCGTTTAAATATGCTTCTAATTCTTTTGCTGACCTACCCATAATTAAATTACATTTGGCATTACCTGTTTTAATTTTAAAATCTCATCATCTTCTAGTTCTGAATACAGCCAATAGCTTAAAGATTTTTTTGGAAATGGAAAATATGCATCTCCAAAATCATCATATCTTGGCTTTCCGAAGGAATTACTTATCATAGAAAAATCCTTTTTGTTTTTTCCTGTTAAAAGCTCGTATATTCTATTTTCATTAGTACCGTTCCATACTACCATTGCTTGATGTAGTGCGGCCGCAATAACTTCTGCTTGATTTTCAGAAATTGTGGCTCCATAAGGAACACGGTTACTTTTATCTAAATTTCCTCCTCCAGAACTTGTGTCTGGTTTTAAATATTTAGTTATTTGGTAAACAGCAAAAACAGAAAGAAGTCCTAAACCTACATATAACGTTGTGTTTGGGTTGCTGGCTATTGCCTTGCCCGTGTTTTGAAGCGCATTTTTCGTTGTAGTAGCTACTTTTGTTATTGCTGTAGATTTTGCCATTTTCTAGATAAATATTTTTAGCTTCATAAACTTTAGATTATTTCCTAAATAACCTCTTGCTTTTGCGCTTTTTAAAAGGGTTTCTAAATTCTTTAGTTCTGTGTCTGTAAGCGTATTAATTGTTTCCATACAATTTTTACGCTTAAAGTCTACCATAGGACTTGTTTCTTTAACCGTTACCGTTTGCTGTGGCATATTCTGTAATGTTTAGTTGGTTTAATTTTTGGGCATATTCTGGTGTTGCTGCTAACAAGAAAATAGTTTGCTCTATCAATGGCAGCATATTTTCTGTAATTGCTTCATCTTCTAAATACCCTATAATTTTTTGTTTTTCTGGACTAGCATTACTTGGAGCTGCTAAACCTGCTTGTGGCTGTTGGGATTGCATGCCCTGCATAAATGCTGGAGCTAGTTCTAATATTTTTTGAGCGCCATCACCATCTAACCAAGTTTTTTTATTTAATTGCTCGGAACGTATAGCGAGGTCTAGTTCTTGCTTGGCTAAAAATGCCGAAGATTCTAACTCACGGTTACGTGTAGTAAGGCTATGCACTTCATCTTCTAACCTTCTTGCTTTAGTTCTGTATTCTTCTGCTCTTTCTGCATTTTTCTTTAGCTCTATAAATTCCGCTAAACCCATTCCGGCAGCTAATGCGGAATTTGCTGCACCACCAACGGACCGCATTGCTGCTGCTCCTAATCCAAAGTCTTGTTGTGGCGCAAAATTTTGTTGCTGCTGCATTGGAGCATGGCTAACTATTGGTGCTGTATGTAAAGGTATTTGGTTGTCCATAGGTGTTATAGTTTTTACCACTTCTGGTTGCACTACAACTTGTGCGTTCTGGTGTTTTGTTAAAAGCTCATATCTACTAGTTACATTGTAAGTTGTGTCTACATAATTTGGCTCTGTTGCTGTACCATTGCCACCAGATAGTTTTCTAAAAAGAACTTTTATATTCTTTAAGCCAAACTCCACTATCATAGCATCTACCCATTTGGCTATAGTACTATGCGTTGTAGTCATGTCTTTTAAAGAAAACAAAGAGGGTTTGGATTTTCCTTTTTGTACCACCCAAACGTTTGTGTCTAAATTTTGTATGCGCAATACTCGCTTAGAATCTCCTCTTAAAAAAGATTCCCAACTTTGTACTACATCATCAAAACTCTTAGGTGTATTTTGCATTTGTTAAGGGATTATTAAGAACAACTACCGCCGTAACCTTGGCTTTGTCCTTGGTTATTTTTTGAGGCACCTTCTGTAGAGGTGTCTATTTCTCCTACGACCATACCGTAGTTAAGTACCAGTTTATTCAATTTTTGTTCTCCAGTTGCTATATCTATTTCATCTTTGAACTTAATATTGATTGTTCCACTTAGCACCATGCCTTCAAATTGTACCGGATAAATATCTCCTGGTAAAACTTCCTGATGATTTATAACAACCGTAGATTTTCCCTCATTAAAAAAATGAGGATTCATCATTCCGTTTAACGAATAAGAATTATCTGTTTCGGTTAAAATTAATGTGGTTAACAAAACTTTTAATAAGCTCATAAAATGAATAGTTAATTATTATCTACTGCTGAATTATGTAATACAATACTTGTGTTTTTAATCCTCCTGGCAAGGGGTTTTCAGAAGATAGTCTTGTAGTTATATTACGATTGCAATTAAAGCTCATAGGCCTAAGGGAATCAATCCATTTACCAGCAGTTGTTTTTTTCGATAAACGAAAATCGCTACCTTCAACTATTTCATTACCACCATCTAAAATTGTTAAGTTTACAATCTCATTTGGTTCTGGAGTTGTTGTTGTTATAATCGTCATTCCAATACATTTTCCATAAGGCAAAGAAGTTTTTACTTCTGCAAAATTTTGATTTGGTTGGATGGTTAGATTTATTGTTTTATATACAATATTCATTGTGCTTATTTTTAAGAATTAGTAACAAAAAAACCCACCCAAATAGGTGGGTTTTTTAAATAAAATGTACTTTCTAGATGTTATTTCTTTCTTGTTACTAAAGCAGCAATAGTAACGTAGATGTAAGGAGTAGTAGCAGCTCCTTCTGCTTGCATTGCAACGCCGTCAGGGAAAAGAAGATTAATTTCTACATCTTCATCATCAATTAAATACCTTAAGCTTTCTAAGTTTAAGTAGTCTGCACCAACTTCTGTAGCAGTCCCAAAAGTTGCAAAAGAGGATACACTTTTACGTAATACAACGCGTCCTTTTTGAACTATTTCAATATCTGCATTAGATAAAGGTGCCGGCAAAGCTTTATTATAGTTAATAGAACCTGGCGATGCATCTGCAGCCCCTTCTCCATAACGGATTGCTATTCTACTAAATACTGCGGCTCTATTTTGGTCTAACTTTCCTCTAGAATCGAAAGAACAAACACCATCTAATTGTATAGAGTTAACATCTAACAACTTAACTCTTGTATTGCCTAATGCAATTTTTTTCTTTACATATAAATCTGCTGGGTCTAAGAATACACCGCCCTGTGCTCCCATTGCTTGTATTAAAGAAGTGCTAAAAAAACCTACTATTGTTTTTAAAAATTCTACTACGGTCAAATGACCTATTAAATTATTCATTTTCTTATTTTTTAAGATTGTTTAAAATTATTTTCATGGTAATGGCAACAATTCTATGCTTCTTAAAAAAAATTATATATTATACTCCAAATTGACCACTTGCAGGGTAGGGGTCAGGATTTCCTAAATATTCTGGCTCCTGATAAACAGCCTCTTGCAATTGCCTTGGGTCGTAAAAACTAGATGGACTAGAAAGGCCTACGGCTTTGCTTGCGAACTCTTTTAATTTAGATGGCTCTCCGCTATCTACATACTTTTCCACAATCGGCTGCACCGTTTCGAGGATTACTTCACCTGCTTGTTGTACAGATGCCCCTATTAAGGCTCCTCTTGCAGCTTCTGCTCCTGTTGTGGTTCCTGTAATAGATGCTGCTCCTAATGCTGCAACTACTGCAATTCCTAATTTTCCTAATTTTCCTCCTGGAACAAGTGTTGCAACACCTTTAGAGAACATTGCCCCAGGTATAGCAGAACCTACCAAAATGGCAGTCTTGCTAACTTTCTTTGTACTTGGTGTACTGGTTTTCATATTTACTAATTTTAATTTATTAACTAACTATTTTTATACATATAGGCACCACCTGCTAAGGCTGCCATAAGTACTATTCCTATTTTACCCATGCCTGCCTGTTGTACTACAGGGGTAATATTTTTGTTGGTTCCATCGTATGTTGTGGCTACGGCTTTATTAATTTGGTCCGTGCTTTTAGCCGATGGGTTTAATTGTATTTTAAATTGCTCTACTTCTTTAGATAAAGAATGTCTTCCTGTGTGTTTTTCTGGAGGGTATTTAACCGTCTTTGTTCCTGAATTTGCTAATAAATGTCCGTATCTGGCTATACCTTGCTTAAAGTGGGATACTATTTCTTTCTTTGATTCGTCTAAGGATTTAACGAGAAGAAATAATCCCTTTTTAGTACAGTCTTTGGCGGAAGAACTTAGCCAATGCCTTTCTGTGCTGCGAACAGAATAAAAGAACTCCATCCACGCATTTATTGCAGTTTCTATCTCTGCAATTGTCCCTGTTTCCATTTTGTAAAAAACAGATGCGGCTTCCGATTTTAAATACTCTGCCTCTATAGCTACCGTTTGTTTAGCTCTTTTTTCTGTCCAAGAAGAGCCTATGCATTTAAAACCACCAGAAAACCATTGTCCCAAAACTTTTTCGTACCATGCCGATGGCACTAACGCTAGTACTGCTGTAATACCGTATGTATACGGTGCTGCGGCAATACCTATAGATTTTATAGTAGAAGAGGTTGCTCCTGTTCTTCCTATTTGTGATAACCGCTGCTCTCTTGTGCCTTGACTTACAAGCATTTGGTTATTTTTTGCTCCTTGCACACCAGAGGAAACTACCCCTGTTGCTGCATTAGCCCAATCGCCACCTTTAGAGCCAGACCCGCCAGAGCTTCCAGACCCACCAAAAGAGCCGGCTGCACTAGAACCAACTACAAAAACATCTTTCCAAAACTCAGAAGCCCCTAATCCATGTGAGTAGTTTAAGGGTGCTCTTAACATTTCTCCGCCACGCATAGCTGTTCTATCCGATTCTCTAGAAATTCTTTGTAATGTTAGTGGTATTCTTGAGGGTGTGGTTGTTGTTCGTTTTGGAGAACATGAACAAGATCCTCCAAGTCCATTTTGTCTTGGTGCTGCTCCTTGCAATCCGTAATGTGGTAAACTTACTTTACTCATTAATTCATCACTTTTTTGTGTGAAACGAACTTCTTTATTATCGTGTACCGTAGCATCTATTACTAGATAATCGCTAGGGTTTTCTACTTTTAAACTCTTTTGGTTTCTTGGAACTACGATGTAGACATGGGTCCAATGTTTAGGGTTAATTCCGTCTTTACTAACTAGCCAATTTGGATTTGGCTGTTTTACTCTTCGGAAATAATGTTTAATCCCTAAATTGCTTAGAATGGTACTTGCAAAAATGCTGTAGCTCTTACAATCTACCCCTTGTTCTCTTGTTGCCCAACTGCAAGCTGGAGACCTTAAATTTTGTTTCTTGCCATCTAACTCGTACTGAATATGATTATACAAGAATCTGTAAATTAAAGCCGCTGTTTGCGCTAGCTCTTTGCCCGAAAAAAGGGATAATGCTAAATCTTTTGTTTGATCAACATTTTTAATTGCCCATTTTTTCATTTGGCGCACCGTAAACAAAGTGTCCGATTCTCCAAGATACCGAGGAGCACAACTGCTTTTTTTAAAAAAACGATTGTACTGCGCTCCATTTTGAAGCATTCTTTTAGCCTGTTTGTTAACTATTTCGTAACTCAACCTTTCAATGATCTTTGTGCTTGGTTATTTTGGAAGAAGCTAGGAGTGTAAACCTGTCTAAGTTTTACACTCCAATAGCTTTGTAGTCCAATACCATAAACCAAAGATGTTGATAATGCAAGTGGTTAAAACCCGTTTTTGTTGGGTTAGGCTCGTTTTTCTTGGGTTGGATGCGTTTTTGATGTTTGCGGTTAAAATTTGGGTTTAAAATTTGCTTGTTTTAGTATTTTTGTTGTAAGGATATTCACCAAAACCACCGTAGTATGATTTTAAAATTTAATTCTTACCGAATTGCAAAGCAGAAACTTTTACGCAAATTTCCGTCTATGGGGAAAAAAGAATTTGCCAACCTTATTAACCCTATTATGGCAGAAAAAAGAGGGGTTCCTATAGATACGGTTAAACATGTTCAATTTATTAGAAGTAATGAGGTTATTGCTTTTTTAGAAAAGATTGGGGAGCCGCTAGAGGGGTATGGAAAATTAATTGTAATAAACACACAAGGAACAGATAAAAAGACACTTAGAACTAGGCTTTCTGTGGTTTGCCAGCCAGAATTTGTACAAATGATTAATACTATTATTAGCGAAAACAGAAATATGTTACGTGCTAGGTCTTTGCAGAAGAAATATTTACACCCGAAAGAGGTAGTTACTTTTTTAACCCAAATAGGGGAGGTGTATTAGGGTTAATTATTTACAGAATTATTTGTTTTTTTATTAAGCTGCAATGGTTTTTCTGTTATCTGTAGTATATGGTATTAAATATCTTTCTTTTATATTATTGTCTGCGGATACCATGGCGTATTCTAAAGAATCGGTTGTTAAATGCAGATAACGCTCTGTAGTTTCTAGTTTTTTATGTCGTAATATTTGTTGTACAAATTTAATATCCATTCCGGCTTCTAACCAATGGGTAGCCCTGGAATGTCTTAAATCGTGTACTCGTATATTTTTTGTAATATTTGTTTTTATTAATGCCTTTTTTAATATTTTACGAATACTAGAGGTGCTGTATTTTGGTGCGTTTTGCCCCTCGAATAGATACATTTTTGGTTTGTATTTTATATAATACTCTCTTAGTAGATTCTTTGTTGCTTCTGGTATTGGTACATATGCGGTTTTATTGCCTTTACCTGATACTATTTTTATTACATTTTTAGTCTTGCCAATATCGACCACCTTTAGATTAATTACTTCACCTATTCTAAGCGCACAACTATACAGTAATTGTATTATTGCTTCATGCTTTAAATTTGGAATATTAGATATTACCTGCTGAATTTCTATTTCCGATAGAATATTTGGGATGAAATCGGACACTTTAGGCTGTGGTATCTTTTTTATAGCTCTAGAATTTAATACCCCTACAAAAAAATGGTTCAATGCTCCATGCGCTTGCTTTATAGTCCTTGCCGCTCCCCTTCTTAACATAAATTGTATTAATTGCGGTTTTGTAATACTTTTTGGTTTTGGGTATTCTTCTAAAAACCGAACTATTATAGAGGTGTATTGCTTTACCGTTGTTTCCGCTTTTCCTGTTATTAACAAGTAATTTTTGTATTCCGATATGTAATTTTCCATCTTGCTTTAATATGTTTTTGAGTTTATTTGCTATTTATCTGACTCTTAATGATTTATTTTTAAAAAGGTGTGGATATAGGGGAGTTATATGCAATTAAAATGCTATACAATTTTTACAGTTCCCTGTATTTTTATCAATGTTCTGGCACTTGCTAAAATTACTGCCTTTATAGCATTTTAACAGTACACTTCGCTTTAATTCGCTAAACTCGTTGTTACAGTTTTCTATTTTGGACTTTGCTTTCATAATGGTATTTTAATATTTACACGCTTCGTCATATAACATAGTATAACAAAAATTAAGGCTCTCCGTCTTTTTGCCATTGTTCAAACTCTTTAATAAGGTCTGTGCTTAACTCGTCAGCAAGTCCGCAAAGCTTATCTAATAAGGCTTGTTCATCATCAGTCCACATTTTATTAGGTCTGTACCCTAACTTTGTGATTAGGTCTATAAAAGCCATTTCTGTACTTACTTTTATCCTTGTTTTTAATGGTATGTTTTTAACCATTTCTGTCATTGCTTTGCTTCTCATAATCCTTAACTTTTGTTATACTTATACGTTACCAATAATTAAGGTCTGTAACCTCTATGTAAGGCAATTTCTAAATCGTTAGAGCTTATAAATTTTTTCGGGTCAGGTACATAACACCAACATATTAACTTCATACTTTCATCCCCGAAATGAGTCCATTCACTACTTTCAAAATCGTAGTAGCCAAGGTTCTCGAATACGTGGTTATTATCGGTTTTATCATAGACAAGTACTGTCTTACTGAAACTTGGGTCGTCTACGCTTTTTTCAGGTAGCTCATTCATTGGAAAAAATTTATAATCTGGCATATCTATTATGGTTTGTGATTAATCATTAACTATTGGTAACATTGGCTATATCAAATTTTTTAACGAAAGTCTGTGCTTCGTGTATAATTTCGTCCATTTCTTCAATAGTACAGGTAAGATTATGTTCTTGGCTTAAAAAGTTAAAAAAGTCTTGATACAAATCTGCTTGTTCTCTTGCTATCTTATTCATTTGTCTAGGTTTATTTTATTCGTTAAAAATCTTGGCATAGCCTTGAGCGTTAGCAAACATTTACTGTCCGTCTAAGTCTGCTGTTAATACCATAACATTGTGAGCCATCTCTAAAGCTGTTTTCATTGCGTTATCCGTTGGTTCGGTTGTAAAACCTTTTGTTAGTTCAAATACATTGCTTGCTTGCCTTCGCATTTCTAAACGTTTGCTAACAAGTGGTATAGATAATTGCTTTTGTTCGCATTCATTCCACACCTGTAATAAGGCTTGTTTTACACTTACACTTTCTGGGTAAGCCGTTTGTTCCTGTATTTCTTTAATTCTGTCTGAGTTCATATCGTTTATTTATTAAGATTTGTAATTAATTTAACGCAACTATCCATACCACAAGCCCGTTCTAGATGAATATTTTGGGCGATTAATTCGAGTACGATTAACTGCTTAAAGAGCCACGCCCAAAAAACTCACAAGAACACGTTGTATAAGTAAAAAAGAAAAGCCACCTGTAAGGGCGTGATTACTCTTATAAAAACTGGTTGCGCTCAATTTCGTTAAGTCTAACTACTTTTATTAACTCAATAGCTGCTAGTAGTTCATCAGCCGTTATGCCTTTTGTCAACTCTTCAAAAAGTAAATCCTCTTTCTCTCTACTAGCTTTACTTCCGTTTATAAAAGCATCAACAAAAGGGTGAGTTTGATTCGTATGTACAGCAAGAGAACCGGGGGAAGTAAACTCACTTTTATTAAATAGCTCCCTAATTAAATTAGATAGTTTCATAATTACAATCTACTTATTTTAATAAATTCCGTTCTGGTAAACCTCTTAACAACCCCATTCATATAAGAAAAATAAACCAATCCATTTGTGTCAATCCCATATTCCACACAATCTGAATTTAATTCACCCATCTTTTTATATAATTTATTTGCTTCATCGATTCTAAACGGATTTTGTTTGTTGATTTTTGCTTTCATCTTTAATTTGTTTTTATTATAAATTATCAAACTCTTCTTGATTAAAAAAAACAGGCTCATTCCTAATTATATTAATCAAATCTTTTATAGCTTTTTCAAATGGTTTAATATCTTTAATTTTTACATATACGTTTTTTTCATGGTCTTTAAAAATATTACCACTCCCTCTGTCAAAGTAACAACCCCTAAAGTTAAAATGATAAATAGGTTGCGATGTGCCACAATTAATACCCATTTTTACAACAACCTCTTCATCTCCTTTTTGTGTATCTGCTATTAATTTTATTTCTTTTATAACTACCATAGTTTTAATGTTTTTATTATTTCCTATACCCAAAGATAATGTTTTTATTAATACTAGTCAAGGAAAACATTAAAAATAATTGTTAAAATTAAAGTTTTTATTAAAAATATTTGTGATACCCTATATTTTGCTACGCAATTCGCATTCCTTTTTTCTTTTCTACTCATACAACATCACCGTTCTAGAGAATGAAAATAAAAAATAGGCGCTCACTGTTGCGTCTAGTACGGTGATTAATTACCTTTTTTTAACAAGTACTATATCATAACCTAAATTATTAACTGCATTTTCTACATCTTCTATTTTAGAAATAAAAGAGGGGTATTGTGTAGTACTGTGAACCTGACTCTTACCCCTAGCTCTCGCAATGTCAGCTTTCGAAGAAGCTTCTATTAAGTCTTTAATTGTATTGTAATTACGACTATTATTGTCTTCACTATCCTTTAAAATCAACTCAACCTCTTCACCAGCCCATTGATTTGCCCAACTTTGCAATGTCTCTAAATCTGCTGACCACATTTGACCCGTAAACGAATCCACACCCGAAGCTTTTGATTTTTCAACATAATCCGAGTTTTTGATAACTTCATATTCTACCTCGATGCCCGATTCTACATTTCGCGCTACTCTTTGACCGCCGCCTTTTATTACATATATATCTTGCATAATCTCTTAGTTTAATGTTGTTAAAAATTCTTCAAAAGAGATTTGTTTAGTCGTGTCTGCATAAGCTTTGAAGTTATTCGTTTGCATAATCAATTCGGCTTGTTTATAAATCAATAAGTCCTTTAAATTATTTATACAACCCTCTGTCTCAGAAACATTAAAATCATTCATATTAAAGCTTTCGCTTGCAGCTTTTTTTAATTCGTTTATTTCAGTTTGAACTTGTTCGATGTTTTTTCTTTTTAAAATTTTTTGAAGTATCATAATTTATAGTTTAAAATCTCAGCTTCTTTGCTTTCGATATATCAAATATATGATACATTATTCACATATCAAAATATTGATATAAAATAAGTAAAACTTTAACATTTGACTCAATTTGGTTTTTGCAAAACCACGCCTATTTTTTATTTTAACTCTCAAGAACACAACCTATAATTAAGCCGCAGTTTTTTTATGGGTAGGGCGGCTAAATCATAGCCGCGGCCGTTGGGTACAATTGCCTTCGGGCGTAGAAAAGAAACAGTTAAAAATTAATTCGGTACACATTCGGGAGCTTTTAATAATTTAACATCAGTCCGGGCAAACTCCCAATAACCATAAGTATAAGCATCGAGTTTAGATCTTCTAGCTAAACATTTTTCACATCTATAATTATAGCTTCCTTTCGAAGTTTCATTCCAACGATGCTTATACTTATTCCTTGTCTTTTCCATAATTTTTAAATATTTCTCTTTTTTCTACTCAATTGTACCCAACGTCTGCTGTAAATAAACCCGTTCAATCGTTGGTCTATACTTTTATATTCGTCGCTTTCCTCAGTCAACTATTCCCAACAATATGTATAGCGTATCAGGTTTATTTATGGCTCTCATGAGGTTTTCAAAGCACTAAGAACATTACTATTTATTTCAGTTAGCAACTAACAGTTGCGTACTCGATTATCGATTAAATAAACCTCACACGCCATACACAGCAGACGTTACAGGCTAATTGACCTGCGGCACGTTATTTTCCGCTATAAAATAGTAACCTCTTTCGATACTAATTCGATACACTCTACTTTAGGGTATGCATTGCCCACTTCGGACATAGATTTAGCGACTACGTAATTAATGACGGTAAAATCGCCTAATTGATTTGAATTAATTATTTTGGTTTTGTAAAGGTTCATAGGTTACTATTTTAAGACTCCCAAACAACTCAATTAGCCTGTAACGCCACCGCTTAATGTGCCGTTAGATGGGAGTAGGTTTATATTTATTTAATTCTGTGTTAACCGCAAGTCAACTACATGTAACATTGTTTAAAGCGAATGCGGCACATTAAAAGCTCCCGTGGGGTGGTTTAACCCTATCGTGTTCTTGTGTTTATTTCAGTTAGCAACTATTAGTTGCGTACTCGATTTTCGACTAATGCACCCCACTCGCTTTACACGGTGGCGTTAGCGGTAATACTGTCAATTTATAAAGTTGGCTAGTATCATAAGAAAGAACAGTTCTAATATGTTCATATCCGCTATCGGTTGCGTAAACCATTTTGTTATACTATTACCGCTTTGATTATCGCCAGTCGAGCAGCTAACAATAAGTACTACCGCTAACAATATGTATAACCCATACTTAGGCTTGTGCTTTTTCTGTGGTCTAGGTGTGTTTGCCATAATTAAATATTTTGCTCTTTTATTCTGTTTTCCTGAAGTATTGTAGCAGCCCTTAAAATACCTAGTATTTCGTACTGGTGCATACCTTCTGTGGCTAATGTAAACTGACCATCCTTATCTGTTAATTTTATTTCAATCGTTAATTTTTTCATAGGTAAAATATTTAATTATTTAAGTTCGTTTTGTTCTCAATGTTATGCGACTATCAGCCGTACGGGTCATACATTTGCCGTTAGCAACCATTTACCACTCACACTCTGAAAAATGATTGAATTACAAAAAGAAGATATTCCTATTTTAGATTTTATAATTAATGAATTACAGGACATTTGTTTGCACTCACTAAATCGTGAATATTTAGGAGAAAAAAAAGTCTTTAATTTTGGAAAAACTGAAACCATTGGAGATTTTGCCTTTAATGAATCAGATATGAAAGAGTTTGAAAGGTTAGTTTCAATTATTGAAAAATATGATTGTGCAAAAGTAAATCCTGTTGGATTTGAATCACCTCTATCTGTTTCTAAAAATTCTAAAACCTTGCAATTTATTAAACAAGGTGGTTTCAGAAAATTATATGAAAATTTAGAAAAAGAAAAAGAACGTGAAAATATTGAATTTAAATTAGCTGAATCAAATATTAAAGCGAATGAATTAAACGAGAAAAATTCTAAAAGGAATTTGTTTTTTGCAATTTTAAACATAGTAATTGGAATTATAAATATTTATATATTAGTGAGAACATTAAAGTGAGTTGAGTAATTAATAAGAATATTTGAGAGTAAAACAATAAATTTTGAGAATTGAATTTTGAATTTTTCATAATATTTTGAGTTTTTAAATTAATAATCTGAATAAAAAACGGTTGCCAACACCGTATAAAATTAATGGCTAGTTAGAGCTTGCTTACGAAAATCCTCGCGGATTTTCTATCTGGTGCTTATTTATTAAATTAGGTGCTTAAACACGCCACTAATCATACACAAATCCGTTATGTGTCATTCGCCCCTAACTACTAACTTTCCACAATCAAGGCACGTTAATTCATTTAGGTTTTCAATACCACGAGAGCAATTTTTATGCTCACACTCACTTAACCCTAAATGTATTCTGTATTGCTTAATTCCCCAATATAGATTTGTTTCTGCCTCTTTTCCTCTTGGCTTATCCCCACTTAGAAGTACTGTTTTTATAAAATCTATTAAGCCTTTTTCATCTAACCCATTTTTTAAATTATCCATCTATTTTTGTTTATTTTTTAACCGTAAAAACGCCACATAACAAAACCTATATTTAATTGCTATTTAAGGTCTTTATCTACTAAGTTTTCTATATTCTGAATTTCGCTATCTAATAAAATTAAGTCCTCTTGGTTTGTTAAGAAGTCTATTAATGAAGGGTATTTACTTTTGTACATTTTATATCTATTAAGTTATTTTTTTATTCATCGCAACTAAACATAGCTCAGGCGTTACAGGCTAATTGACCTGCGGCACGTTATTTTCCGCTATAAAATAGTAACCTCTTTCGATACTAATTCGATACACTCTACTTTAGGGTATGCATTGCCCACTTCGGACATAGATTTAGCGACTACGTAATTAATGACGGTAAAATCGCCTAATTGATTTGAATTAATTATTTTGGTTTTGTAAAGGTTCATAGGTTACTATTTTAAGACTCCCAAACAACTCAATTAGCCTGTAACGCCACCGCTTAATGTGCCGTTAGATGGGAGTAGGTTTATATTTATTTAATTCTGTGTTAACCGCAAGTCAACTACATGTAACATTGTTTAAAGCGAATGCGGCACATTAAAAGCTCCCGTGGGGTGGTTTAACCCTATCGTGTTCTTGTGTTTATTTCAGTTAGCAACTATTAGTTGCGTACTCGATTTTCGACTAATGCACCCCACTCGCTTTACACGGTGGCGTTAGCATTAATTACAAGCCAAGTTCGTTTTTTGAACGATCAGGTTCCATACCATCTAATGTGTCTGTAAAATAGGTTTCTAATTTGTTAGCGTATATTTCAGAGCGTTTAAGTTTAATCCGAAAGGCTTTAGCTTCTTTTTTACCTTCTTTGGTTTTTATGTGTTTTTTTAATTTATCAAATTCTTCAAGTGTAGTCATAATAGTAACTAATGCTAACAAAGCCTATAAATAAAAGCCCTGTTAAGGTTTATTGTGTGAATCGAACTTTCTGTTTTGGGCTTCAATTCATAGCCCAAGCGTTGGTGGTAATGACCTAAAGGCACGCATTGCTACACAACTAAAACCCACTTTAATTGCTCTATTCTAAGTTTTTCACTATCGATTAATTCTTTGTAAAAGACTTGGTCGGTTGTTGTTTCAGCTTTCAATTGGCTATCGAGCAATTGACTAACATTATCTTGTAGTAACTTAATTGCTTTCTTAATCTGTATTTCTGTTTTCATTTATTAAGGTTCTAATTGTTCTCGCAACGCTCATTCCCCACAACGGTCTGGGTATGGCAACGCATCGAGATAGTTATTTTTGTATTTATTAAATTAATTCAATCACTTTAGGCAACTCCACACAACAAAGTATATGTTCCATGATGCGTAGCCAATCTTCTTACTCGGTATGCTACGCATCCCAGAAGATATACCCAGACCGTTATCTACAACACTAGAATATAGCTTCGATTTGCTTTATTATATTGTTTGCTGCTCTAATATAAGTCGCTCCGTGGTCTGATGTTTGTAAATCTTTTTTAAGGTATTTGACAAGACCTATTACTCGTTCGTTCTCTACAACAAGTCTATCAATGTCAAGTGCAGGAATATCGTCAACACTTCCGTATTTTTCCAACAAAGGCTCTACTTCTTCGTTGATGTCGTAACCTTTTTCTAACAATGTTACTGCGTTTTTTAATTGGTCTTTACCTATAGAGTAGGGAAAAGGTATGTTAACTCTTCCAAGATTACTTTGTGCATTCTGTAATGCTTCTAAAATTGTTACTGCCATCTTGCTATTTATTTAAGTTATAGCGTTTAATCCTCAACGCTAAAAAAGGGTTTATTTTTTGTGTGTTTATTAATCTTATTTTTTACTCGATATTATTACTCATTTACGGCTTCAATTTTTATATCAGGCTTTACTGGGGGTGCAAAAAATAAACAGTTAAAAATTATCTCTTTTAAGAAACACCATTGCATATAACGCAATTAAAGCGATTAACATTAGAACTACTTTGTAATCTTCTACCATATTTTTAACTATTTATTTTTTCTTCCAAACCACAAGCATATTCAACAAGTTCGTTATTAGCTTCTACCAATTCATCTATCTTATCCATTAAAATATTTATGGTTTCTGCCATTTTCTTTTCATTTCTATTGTTGAAAATTCCTGTATTATAATGAAGTCTCTTGTTTATTTTATTTAGTATCATAATTTTACTATCGTAATTTTCCCTCGCTTAAAAAATAAAAGAAAAGGGTCTGTTAATAATTCAATGTTTTCGGCTTATCATAACTACTAATCATACGCTCAGCGTTACTCGGTCGCCTCTTTCATTAACTTTAGTAAATCTGTTTTTTTTACTTCTAAAGATTTAATAACCATTTCTTCTATAAAATTTAATATTTTAATTCTATTATCATTCGTCAACTCCAAACCTACATTTGTTACATTAAAATAGTTTGAGTCATTTATTCTTAAAATTCCAGTAAAGGATTTATTATTGTTTATTTTATGTAAAATATTTTCACACTCTTTTATTACTTTGCCTAATTCTCCAATTTTTAAAGCTGTATTTGTTTCCATTTTATATTTATTTAATATTGGTGTTATTTAGACTTTTGCAAAGTCACGCCCTTTTTTATATTTGGCAACACATGCCTATAATGGAATAGTCTCTAGTTTTATTTTATATTTGCTTCACGTAAATAAAATAAAATGTCAGACGAATATTCTCCTACTTACACCAATGAAGACCTTAAAGATATTATGCAGTCTAAAGGTATTCCTAGGGGTCTTTTAGAAATTAAAAATTTAAGGGCAGTAACTGATTTATGTTTAGAAACCACTAAAAAATTAAAATATCAAAATCTAACTAATCTTAGTTTACGCTGTTGCGGGGTCTTTAATAACATTTTTCATCACCAATAATTATAATAACAGTACCAAAATAGCCCTAGAAGAGTTGTAGAAACTATAAATTGAAAAAGATAGTTTAAGTAAGGTCTTTGAAACATATCGTTACGAAACAAACACCCGACTACTCTAAATAAAAAATCAATTAAAAGAATTAAAGCAACAACCAAAGAAGCGAGAAAAATTTTGAATTTTAAAATTTGGCTTAATTCTATAACTTTTAGAAGTTGGTCTGTTTCTTTTTTTAATGTCTGTTCCATGCTTAAAAAGTGTTTAGTTCTTTTCTTTATTAAAATACACTAGGTAGTAGTACATTTGTTTTTCTTCGTCCCATCCTTTTTCTATAAATTTAGAGGCAGATTCTGGGTTAATAAAATCGAGTTTTATTTTAATATTTGTATCTAACTCAATAACACTTTTTATCTTTTTTCGAGCATCGGAAACGGCCTTGTTAGATATATTAAATTCTTGCACCTGGTCTAATTTATACTTAGGTCCTTTTTCTATTTTATAGTTATTAAACTCTGGTATTAATTCTGGGTTTTACATCACTTCAATTAAGAAACTACTTTCTTGAAACTCGTCATTTTTAGCAAAGTGGTTAACAGCCCTATTCATAAAGAGTACTTCTTCTTGCTTATCCTGGAATGGACGTACTACGTCTTTTGCAAAATCTTGACATAGTTTTATGTAGTTTTTAGTATAGAAGTTTTCATCGGCTAGGGTTGTGGTTCCTAAAAAGTTTTCTAACCAATACTTGGTGTCGTACCTATTGCTGTCTATAGATAGTATTTTAAAACCTTCTTCTTGTTCGGTGTTAAATATTAGGCATCCTTTATCTAACTTGTTTACATTTATTCCCTGCTGTATAATTAAATTTATACTCTCTGGGGTTTTGTTAAACTGAAAAAAATCTTGTTTTAACTCGCTCTTAAAAATACCTATGGCATTTACCTTTTGGTTATCTAAAAGTATTCCGGTTAAATAGGCAACATACAATTCACCGCTTTTTATGTGCGGATGGGTAGACTGTTCTTGTAAATGGGTGGCTATTTTTTTAGAGTTGGCATGTATGCTACTTGGGCACTCAAAAATATCTTTTGCTATTTGGTTTAGTACATTAAATTCTAAATCTACCTCGTGCGAAAATTTATAGTAACACTCTTCTTTTTCTCTAAAAGGTTTAAAAAAGTATTCTTTTATTAACCCTTGTATTTCATCATTTAACCGTTGTGGTGCATTGCTTATAAATAGTTTTTCGCCTTTGTTTTTATTGGTTACTTTATGAATAGATAGGCTTTCTATTATTGTTGGATATAAGTTTATCATTTTAAAATTGATTTAATTTATAGGTACTCTTTTAAGTTTTCCCCTTCGCTTTTATTTAAACATGCTATTAGTGGGGTTTTCTTTATCGTAATTCATCCAAATAACTTCTTGTACTTTTTTGGTTCTTATGTTATTTTTTCTAGATTTTAATTTTACTTTCCTCCAGTCTTTATAAAGGTTATTCATTAAGCTACAATCGTAACCGCTTACCATTGCTTTACCTTTTATGTAATTTAATTTACTGGCTAGTTGTTCGTGATTTTCGTCCGTGAATTCAAATTTATAATCGTTAAAACTGGCTCTGCTTCTTTTAGAATATGGAGGGTCTACATAGAAAAGAGCTTCAGGAAAATCGAGTTTATCTATACATTTTGCATAGTCTAAATTGGTTATCTGAAAGTTATTCCGAATAACATTTGCTACATAGTAAAGTTTAGTTAATGCATTGTTCCATCTCGATACGGTTTCTCCTCTACGGCAATTAACCTGAGATTTAGCCATGTGAAAACCCTTATTGTTTCTTTGCGCTCCTAAACCAAAAAAAGATTGACGTACCCGTACATAAAACCTACGAGCTTGTTCTATTTTACAGGTAGATGGTTCCCAACAATTATGGTATTCTCTTTCTGAACATGGCGTAAAATATAATTTTTGCATGAGTGCGTCTAAATGGTCCCGTAGTACCATAAAAAAATTAGTAATATCTGTGTTTAGCTCATTAGCCGTAATTATACCATTGCCTTTAAAATTAAGAGACACGGAAAAACTACCCCCAAATAAATCAATTAGGTGAGGTACTTTTTTTGGGAACTCCGCATATATTTCTTCTAAATAAGTAAACTTACCCCCGAAGTAATTGTATGCTATTATTTTACTTGTATTGCCGCTCATTTTACAATTCTTCTGGTTCTACAACTTCAAAACCGTTAATCTCTATTTCTTTAACCCAATCTTGCATTTTGCGTACTAATAAGGGGAGCGCATGGGTTGGGGTTCTGCCTAGTAAATATTTTAAAAGAACCGTATGGTTATTATATAGATATAAATGCCTAATTGCTATTACGTCTTTTTGTACTTTTTTGTCATTTTGTATCCACTCTTTTATCCTTTTTTTACCATTATGCACGGCTATATGGTCTCTTTTTATGAATACAGATAGCTCGTTTAAATTTCCTAATTCATACTCATAAGCTAAATAAGAAAATAGGTGTCTTCCGTATACCGTGTTTCCACGGGTTCCTAGCAACATTTCTTCTACGGTTTGGTTTAAGTAAGTTGCTATTATCTGGAGTAATATTTTTGGTTCTTGCATAGTGGTTGTTTTAATTTGCTAACCCAAATGGCATGCAGGAAACAAAGGTTTTTTCTGTCTCCACAAAAATCATTTTATTGGGGTCTTGGTAGTAAATTTGTGGGTCTTCTTCTTCGATAGTATTTAGTAGAAGTTTTAATATTGGACCATTAAAACCAATATTCATAGGTTGGCCTTGCAGTTCTATTGGAATTACTTCTTTTCCTTTATTATTTAAAAAATCGTTGTCGGCAGTTATAGTAATATCTTCTTTAGCTATCTCTATGCGTATGGTTTGACTTTCCATAATGCTATAGATAGCAGATAAACGGTCTATTTTTTGTAAAAAATCTTTCTTATTAACTTTTATATGTTTATCTCTTGTAATTGTATCTAAAACGGCTCTGTAATTTACATAAGTGGCGTTCGATAGGCAGGTTGTTATATGGGTGTTACCACCTAAAATCTTTAGATTTTGATTAGAAAAGCCTAAAGTAATATCTTCTGGGTTATTCATACTAATTGACTGTCTATTTGTGCTATTAAATCTCTATATCTGGTTTGTATGTATTCATCTACAAGGGTAGTATAATTCTCTTGTAGAGCTGCTAATCCTATGAGTGCAAAATGAGGTTCTAAAGACAACTTTTTATTCTTTTTTAACTCCTTTTCTTTAGTGGTATACGTTTTTTTATTTACCTCCTTGCATAGTAACTTGTACATACTAATTGTTAGGGAATACTCTTTTAGTATGCGCTGTACTTTTGGGTTTGAAAGATGCATTACTCTTTGTTTTATGCCATATTGGTTAACGGCTTCTGCTAGTATTTTTTTATCTAAATGGCTTATTTGGGTTAACTCTATTGGTTCTAACATTATACATCCATGTTTAAAAGAGGTTGCCCATTTGGGTTACTGTAGATAATTATTTTTCGGCTGTTGGCTAGTAGTGTAGATTCTTTGGTGGTTTTTTTAAACCTCTCTAGCATTTTATAAGCAACTTCTTGTACAGATAGCTTATTATCTTTTACAAAATTGTAGCGTGCTGGGTTAGCTAATCTTCCCGTTTTTGCAGAAAATTCTTTACCCTGGTCGTTTATTAATAAAAATACTAATTTGTATTTACTGCACTTATGGCAGAAACGAGAAATATTGGTGTTGCCGCAAGGGCAACGCTTTGTTTTTTTCTTGGTAGTAGACATATGTGGTAAAGGTGTTTATCCTGGTACTATTTTTAACAACCTATTAGCGGTAACTAACAGGTTATTACGGTTTTATAAAAATACTAATTATTATGCTTTTTATGTAATTTTTCTGATAAAATTTTGTGATTTTTCTTAAAATTTTCAAATTTTTTGTTAGCAACAAATTTGTTTTTGGCTTCTATAAATAATGGTCCAGAATACTCAAACGGATAAGAGTTTTCTTTTTTTGCTGCTATATTCTTTTTGTAGGTATCTACGTTATCATTTTCTTGCTGCTTTTTTATATGCCATAAATAAATATTACGGGCTATTTCTGCTACTATAATAAATAATGCTATGCAATTAATTAATGGCCAAGGTGTGTTTAAATCATTCATTTAGTTGTAGTTTTTTAATCTTAATTTCTAATTTTAATTTTTCTATTTTCAAGGTTTCTATTTCCTTATCTCTTTTGTAATCAATATAACCTGCTATTAAAAAAGATAAAACAATTAGGCTTAATGAATTAAAAAACCACCGTTCTATTTTCTGTTGTTTTTTACTCATAATTATAGGTTTTGTACTGCTTTCTGGTTAATTAGTGGTTAAATTAAATTGTGTTTGTAGTTCTCTACATGCTTATGAAAATCTTGTTGCATTTCTCTAGGCATATTATCTCTTACATATTGGAAAAGGGTTTGGTAATCTGTTTTTCCGTTAAAGAACCGGGCAATATGGGTATTTAACTTGCGTAGGTTATTAGCGTATTCTTTACTTTTTACTGCTTTTTTGGTAGAATCGGACTTAATTTTTTCGGCAGCTTGTATTTTTTTGGCAGAGTTTTTAGCCACTTGGTTAAAATGATACCCGAATGTTCCAGGAGTATTATTTTTTGGGTTTAAGTATACATTTGGAGCCGGAACAACAAATTTTGTACGTCTGGCCACATACAGCGCACCAAAAGATTTGTCTTTTATGGCAAAAAGGATGCATTTGTAACGAAAAAGGGCTTTGTCTTTTTGTAGGTAATGACCATTTTTATTCATTAACTCAGTACTCTGTAACCATGTTTGAATAGAAGTATACCAAGCACCTGCGAAAATGGCAGAAAAATGCGCATGGTTTTTATACATTTTAGAAAACTGCTTAAATAAATCTTGGATTAACAGCTCCCTAAATTCCGACCTACTTAATAATCCATGGGTAGCCTCGTATTTTAAGGCATCACTTGGTAAAGGGTCCGCTTTCTCATATTCTTTTTGGGATAATTTTTGCGCCAGTTTATCTGGAGACTGTATTTTTTCTTGTAAAAACTCGGAATTTTCGGCGGCCTTAGTTTTTTTCTTTGTTGGGGGTGTTGGTAATTTTGCCATCTTGCCTTTTGGTGCTCCAGTAAAATTATCCGTAGGATAAGCTGTGTTCAAATTAGTTTTTTCTAATTTGTCCTTATCTAGAGATGTGAAGTTATGAACATCTCTCTTTATTATTGTTTTACTAATTGCTCTAGTAGGTGTTACTGTATCCCCTAAAACTTCTGGTTTAAAAATTTTAACTAGCTGATTATCAGTGCATGTTAATTTTTGTTCAAAATCATCGTGAACGCATAAAATTTGAGTATTTACATGGTGTTTTGTACCTCTTTGGCTGCCTCTAAATTCATTGTTTAATAGCACACCTGCTTCTATTAATCTTTCTTTATGGTTTAGGATAGTATCGGCACAATAGTTTATCATAGGAAGCCCTAGACCGTCTTTAGTGTTTTCTAAATGCTTGGTATTAATTTCCATTTTATACACCGGACGGCAATACTCTTGTTGGTTTAGTTTTTTGTTCTTACTAACCTGGAATAATTGGTGTGCATACTCCCATAACATAGTACGGAATACTTTTTCCGTGCTTTGCTTAATGGTTTGTATGCGTTTCATGGGTAGAATAGGAGAGCCGTAACGGGTATTATAGGCTTCTACCTTTTTATTGTATTCCCAAGTATTAGGGTTGGTGTTATTTTTAACGTAACCCCATTTTATAAAGTGTATATTTTCTTGCTTGGCCTTGGGTTGGTTTTCTGCCCATTCTTCAGAGGCTTGTTGTTGTTTTTTAATCTCTTTATTGGCGGCTCTAACCTTTTGGTTATAACTGTTGGTGTATAAAGTGTATGCGTGTAGGGTGAATTTTTGAGCTTCACCCGTTAAAACAGGGTGAACCGCCCAAAGGTTGTAATCTTTGTCTCCAGAATTTTGAATATGCACTTTGGCATTGAAACTCTTTTCTACTCCTGGGAAGTTTCCTATTAATTGCCCTGCGGTTTGGGTTACTTTACTTTTTCTTGCTATACTCATATAGTGGTGTTTGTGGTGTGGTGGTGTTTATCCTTGGGGTGATTATTTGTCTTTAATCTTTATCGTATTCCGCTATTCCATTATCTGTTGTTTGCAATAGTATTACTTCGTCATCGTCGTAGTTAAGTTCATCTGAATGCCCCATATGGGAGTCAATAAGCTGGGGAATTTTTAAGCAAGATATATAGCCGTCTTTCTCTTGATGTTTGTTTAACTCCATTAGGATTTCAAAATCCTGTCCACTACAATCAATTTCAAAAGAACATTGAAAGTTTTTAAAATACATTTCATCATTATCGTTCCATTGTCTTTTTCTCGTCTTTACAAAAACACTTATTCTATGGTCTTTTAATTTTTCCATTTTTTTTTCATAGTTATTTATTCTAAAGTATTAATGTCAATTGCTAAATCGTGCTTTATAAGTCCTCGAACATCAAAATGCCATTCCATAAGTTGTAGAACAATCCAATAACTAAGATTATGTACGTAAATGTATTTTCCAGAAACATAATCAACAAAACCGTTTTCTTCGGCCATTATATAGGGGGAGGTACTTTGTAGTATGCTTATTGGATGAATCTTTTTTCCATCAACCTCGAATATTTTTTTTAAATCTGATAATGGCCTTAAAATTGGTTTGTAAATAAAACTCCCCTTTTTATAGTAATTCAATACCGTTTTTACGCCTACCCAATTATTAGATGCTCCTTGCCCTAGGTTCATTATTTTAGCTGTTTTAGAAACAGAATCGTACACTTTTAGTTTATAAGGCGTGTATGGGATTAAATGTTCTGGTAGTAGTTTCATATTCCAGTAATTAATAGTTATGTATTACAATTTCAAAAATATTATGTGCTGTTTTTTTAATAGGTTGGGTTAATTGCACCTTATTAAATAGTTGTTGCAATTCGCTATTAAAACTAGTGAAAGCAGTTTCGGGGGTTACTGTTTTTACAACTAGTAAAATTGCACCCTCTACTTCCTTTGCTTTAAAAGATTGAACAAAGGAAGATTTACCAATCTCTAAAAATAATAGGTGGTGCTTTTGTGGTATGTTTAAAAGGTCGGGAGTTCGCAAACCGTTACCCTCCCTTAACCTTTGTTTTTGTTGAAAAATATTAGTAGCGTTCATCTATTTTATAGTGATTAGTTCTTGCAGACTCTTAAATTTTTGAGGCTTCCGTTGCGCCTTAACCCTTCTTAACCCATTTAGGTGGTTAACTAGTGTTTGAATAGATATTTTAGCCTCTGGGTAGTGGTTTTTCATATCTTGTAATTGCGCAATATGAGCGGAAATTTGCTCTTTTTCTTTGGTAGTACTGGTGGTAACTGACATACATTTTAATTTTAATTAAACAATAAAAAACCCCGTACCTTAATTAAAAGGTATGGGGTGCAAAACAAGTGTTAGCTTGCCTCTTGGTATTTTTGACCACTCTCTATTAACATAGGAATAGGGGTTGTCTGTTGTAATTCGGTTGCTACTTTTATTACGGAAGTAATCTCATAGCGTAATATTTTTTTACCTTTTCTAACAAAAGAAAAACGACCCTTGTTTTGATTAACCCAAACATACGTGCGCTTTACAATCGCTGCTGCCTGTGCAGAGCTTATGTAAATTTCAGCGTTTCTTATTTGGCTAAGTGGTATCACTTCTTTTTTTTCGCTATATTTACACCGCAAAGGGCTGTGGTGGCCTAGCGCAAATACTACGCTATAACCTTTACAGGTTTGTGGTGTGGTGTTTATCCTTAAAGGCAGAGGTGGTACTCTGTCTTTTTTTTGCAATATTTTCAGCTTAACTAATCCTTTAAATAGCTCGTTAAGCTTATTTTTTTCTTAACGTCTATTTTATTTGCTATTTTAGCTTTAAATAAGAATTAATGGTTTTGGCAACTTTTAATATTACTGTAAATTTATATAGTTATATTGGAATTACAAAGAATTAATCGAAAAAAAGATTCAAACACCTTCTATGGATTACAACTTACCACATAACATAAAGGTTATACTTACAATTCATAACTTAAAACAACCAGATTTTGGAAAAATGATAGGCAACTCTTCTGGTTCATCTGTTAGTAGTTGGGTTAGTGGAGTGGTTAAACCGTCTATTGAGAAAATAATGATGATTTCAGAGAAGTTTAATATTTCTTTGGATGTGTTAGTTTTTGGCGAAGTTGGAATTGAAAGTTCGCAATACGATAGTTTTATAAAGGATAATCACCCCGATTTGGTGAATGAGAAGGAATTACGAGAGTGGAAGAATAACAGCATAAAGCTAGATGATTCTATATTAGAAGATAAAGAGACGCTGGGAAGGCTAATTGTGTTTTGGCTAAAACACCACGAAAGATTAATTGCAGAAGATGAAGTTTATAGAGGTTTTGCTGACTCTATAGGTAGAGAATATCTAATTAGAAAAGAAAATGAAGCTTTAAAGAAAAAAGCTAATTTAATTTAGTTTTTCTAATTGTAATATCCCCGTAGTTTTTTGTTCTTTTTCGGAAAGAGCAATTTTATTGTCTAGTTTGTAGTCTACAGTCCTCTGCAGGACTTCTATTTCTTTAAACTTCCTGTTTCTTTCATTAACCATTTCCTTGGCTATATTGTACATGGAGTCCTTGTTAATCACTTTATGAATCTTATGATTTCTAGGGCCTTTAAAAAAAACCTGGCTAATTAACCTCTTAATCTTTGTAATCATCTATTTTTTGCGCTGTTTTTTTAACACTTTTTTCTGCTTTATCAGAACTTTGTTTTAAGAATTCTTCGTGAGCTTCGTCATATATTTTACTGCCTTCAATCTTTTCTTTATACTCTTTAAAATCGCTATTTCTAGTCATAGCGTAAGACAGTAGAGAGGTGTATTGTCCATGAAATTCTAATAGGTAATCAAAAAATGAGTTTTTTAATTCTTTTATGTTTCTAATCTCTCTAGTAATAAACAGGAGCATAGTGGTAGAAATAATTGTAGCAAAAAACGCTATTAAAATAGCAAAAATAATTTCATAGGATTTAGAAAAATATGCTGCTGAAGTAAATATCCATGAGGTAAAGAAAAACCCCACCGCCATTTGGGAACCTGCTATTAATCTAAATAATTTTTTAGAAAAACCATTTTTAGAATGAAACCTTGTACTAATCCATAATAAGGCCCCCATGCCAATCATAGATATTTCAACACCAAAATTATATAGAAAAATGGACAACCATTTAAAGCCGAAAAAATCCCCCTTTAAATCATTGCCCATGTAAAAAATATACATAAATCTGGCTGAAATAGCAATAAAAGCTATAATGCTAATTATCACTGCAACCTGTACATTGCGCTTTGTCTTTGTCTGGTGAGAGGATTGTTGGTTTTTCATTTTCTAACGGTTCTGGGGTGCAAGCTACAATTGTTGTTGTAATAGTTACAATTCCGAATACCAATAATACTACTTTTTTCATTTTAAAATAATTTTTAAGATTAATATTATCTTAAAAATACCCTAAAAGGAATAAAAAGTAAGTAAATACATGCCCGAGTTATCAAAGCTATATTTAATTACAATTTAACTGCAATTTATTGTATTCAAATTAAAAATACACCTACAAAAACCTCATAAATTGTAAGGTTCTCCTTTTTATCGGTAAAAAGATACTTATTATCGATGTAATACAAATATTATACATAAAACATGTGATTAATATATATTTGTAAGAATGATGTATTAATTTAAAATACTATGAAAAAAATTTTACTATTATTTGTTTGCGTTGTTAGCTTTTATTCTTGCGATAAGGAAGAAGAACCGCTAGATTTATTTAATGAGCCTATTGCACATGAATTTTTGCTCTATTCTGCTACTGTAAATGGAGAGGAAATTACTCCAGATACTTGTGCGCAAGGAACAAATTTAGATTTAAACTTTGCAGGTACAGGGTTTTACACTATATATGATTGGGATACTGAAAATGGTTGCCATGAAACAGGAGTAGCATCTGTAAGCTGGAGGGAGATTAGTGGCGGCAGGTATAAAATAATATCGGGATTACCTTTTTTAGGAGAGGCCATTCCGGTTAAGGAAGCTTATGCTGTAGTTAAGGGAGAAGAACTAACACTTACCTTTAATTACAAGGAGTTAGATTGTACAGTAGTTTACCGTAGAAATTAAGTTAAGGATTCTTCTGTTGTATCAATAATTTTTAAATGCGCTTTGTCTTGTACAGGGTAAGGAAAGTCATTAGCATATAGGCTAGTGGTTGTTTTGCGTTTATGACCCACAATTTGCCCTGCTATTCTCTCATCTATTAATAGTTGTTGCGCTCGGTCTATGAATGTATATCTACCAGATTTTGGCTTTAACCTAACACTTAAGCATAACCTATCACTAAAAATCTTCATGCGTTCGGAAAAATTAGTACTAAAAGTGTCGTAATTTTTTGTTTTATAAATTGGCACCAAATAGGGCTGACTTGTATAATTTTTTAAAATCTCCCAAGCCTCTGAAGGAATTATATTATTACAAGATGTTTTAGAGCGCCCTTTGTTTCTGTTAAAAACTATACGGTTATTAATAACGTGTTTATCGTATCTTAATTTTGCTAGCACCTCTGGGTCTATTCCTCCTAAATAGAACATGAGCAACCAATAATTACAGTAATTTATAAAACCACCATTACCAATACTCCTAGCTGCTTTTTTGGTGGTTGTTTTTATTACCTGGTTATACTCGTTTTTTTGTTGGTAGTATAAAGTATGGTCTTTCCTAAATTGCTTTAGTTTTTTTATGTCTTCGGTAGTGGCAACGGTATTTACTTTATCCGGGATCTCTATGTTGATTCCTTTAAATGGATTAGGGGCGTTACTTAATTTTGTCCATACCGATTTTAAACTTCTAATATAACTATCTACACCAGCTGGCTTATTTCCTTTTTTTAGTAAACTCTGTGAATATTGGAAAGAGGTTTCTTTTGTAATTTCTGTAAAATAAATGGATGGGCGGAAATTGTTAAATGAACGAACAGCAGACCAATCTGTACCTCTATATTTTTCAGGAAACAAATTCATAGCTGCGGTGTAGAATACTTTACTATCCTTTTTAAAGAGAGCTGCCTTAATTTCGTTTTTAGAAATATTTTTTAATCTAGACTCTTTTATAATATTTTTTATTCTGGATTTAATAGGGTCTAAAAAGTCGGATAAAAAATAATAATCCGGATGAGACTTTTTAGGCTCCGACAAATTATTATTCCAATGTGCTGGTTTAGAATAATACCCCGTTCGTAATGCCGTTTTCTGGAAAGAAATAACAATAGGATAACCCTCTTCTGTTTTCCCTGAACTCCTTTTGTCTAGTTTAATATTTATTTTCATCCTAAAAATAATGCGCATAAAATGCGTATTTTATTTATCAAAACTAAGGTATTTGGATAAATAATAGAATATTGCCGTAAAAAAAATAAGTGTATAAATTAAAAAAGCCCCTGCTTAAAGGGGCTTTAGGAGAGTGATCGCACCAGGATTCGAACCTGGGACCGTCTGCTTAGAAGGCAGATGCTCTATCCAGCTGAGCTATGCGACCATTCTTTAAATGGTGCGGCGAAGTTACTAAAAATATAGATTCTGAAAAGAGAAAATCATCAAATAATTTGTACTTTTTTTAAAGTGGCGATTTTATTTTCTGGAATGAATTGTTTTTTACTCATTTTCAGGTAGTTATACGGGCTGGGTAAGGTTGTCCTTTTGAACAATTTTTAGGTGTAAAAGAGTTTCATTGGTTTTTTAACTGTAATGCCTGCGTTTTTACAACTTAAGTTTGCTAATTATAGGGCTAAAACGGATAGTATTTTTAATTTTTTAAATGATTTCTTCCTATTCTCTTTAGTCTACGATCTAACAATAGGAGTTTTTTTATCGTGTTTTAATCATGTGGAGGTATAACTCGAACAAGTATTTAATATGTTTGTATTGCTAATGGTGATATTAGAAATTTTACGAATACTTAATAGCAAAGTAATTGTAACTAGTATTTGGATTAAATTGGTCTTTGGCTAGCTTTTATATTTGCATGTATGGTCTCTTATAATCATGACATTATTTTAGAATCCATTAAGCTGTTTTAAGGCTTCTTCTGCAGTTGTTACAGGAAGCTTACAAGAATTATCTCTGCATACATAAATATAGGTGCCATCGGAAACATATCTTCCTTCAAATAGCGGTAAACTACTTTCTGTACTACTTCCTGTTATGAGTGTATTAGGAATGTATTTACGATGTAATTCTTGGGTTAAGGATTGTGCTTTTGCTCCAACGACCGCTATTTCATAATAAGTGTAGGTAGTATGTAGAAAAACAGAATTCCACTTGGCATAACTAGAGGCATTGGGGGTAATCATTGGTAGCATAGCAGATAACATAGATTTGGATTTATCTAGAAACGTTTTGTCATAATTTAAATGACCTAGCCTAAGAAGGTTGTACGCCATTACAGCATTAGGAGAAGGAATTACTCCATCATTCGTTTTTATAATTTGAGCAATTAAATCTTTGTTTTCATTAAAACGATACATACCAGATGCTTCATCATTAAAACGTACCATAGCTTTTGTATTAAGACTATTAGCTAAGTCTAAATATTTAGTATCTAAAGAAGCACTATATAAGTTTAAAGAAGCATCAACTAAAAAAGTGTAATCTTCTAAAAAGCCCTTATATTGTTTAGAGTTTGTTTTATAGGAATGCCTTAATTCATTTTCTTTAAGGCTATATTTTTTTATGCTATTTAATGTGTTTGTGGCCATATCTAAAAAAGAGGTGTCGCCAAAGGCATTGTATGCATCAATAAACCCAGATATTAATAAAGCGTTCCAAGATGTAATTATTTTGTCATCTAATCTTGGTGCAATTCTTTTTGTTCTTTCTGTTAAAAGAAGATTCTGCCATTTGTCTTTAGAAATTTGTAGGTTACTATTTGTAATTTTGTTTGTAGTACAAAATTCTGCATCTGTAATATCTCTATGTAAAACATAATTTTTATGCTCCCAGATATTTTTTGGTTGAATACTGAAGTAAGATTGAAATACATCAAATTCAGAGCCCAATATATTTTCTAATTCTTCTTTTTTCCAGACATAATATTTCCCTTCTTCTCCTTCACTATCAGCATCTATGGCAGCATAATAAGCGCCACTAGGATTTTTCATGTCGCGTTCTAAGAATTCTATTGTCTTGTATACAACTTCTTTGTAAATAGGTTCTCTATATGCGCCATAAGCTTTAGAGAAAACACTTAATAGCTGGGCGTTATCATATAGCATTTTTTCAAAATGGGGAACTTTCCAATTAGGATCCGTACTATATCTATAAAATCCGCCGCCAACAAAATCATATATTCCACCAAAAGCAATCTTGTTTAAAGTGTTTTTTATATGATTTTCAGCTTCCTTGTCTCCTGTTAAGATGGCATAATCTAGTAAAAAATTAAGATTACTTGGTAACATAAATTTTTGTTGCCCTTGGTCGCCCCCTTTTTTTGTATCCCATAATTTTTTCCAATTTTCTACACTTTTATTTACGACCTCTTTTGTTAGAGATTTATAATTGGTAGAAGGGGTTATAAGGTTAGCCTCTTGAATACCTTGCGAAACCATATCGGCATATTCATTAGCTTTTTTTGGGTCGTCTTTGTAAAGAGAACTTACTTTTTCTAAAACTTTAATCCACTGTTCTTTGCTATGGTAAGTTCCTCCATAAATAGGTTTTCCATTGGGTAAAGTAATAACATTTAATGGCCATCCTCCATTGCCTTTTATAAGTTGTAATGCGGTCATATATACTTGATCCACATCTGGTCTTTCTTCTCTATCAACTTTAATGTTTACAAAATTGGCATTCATAATTTTAGCAACTTCTTCATCTTCAAAAGATTCTTTTTCCATTACATGGCACCAATGACAAGAAGAATACCCTATACTAACAAGGACTAATTTATTTTCTTTTTTTGCATTTTCAAGTGCAGTGTTACTCCAGGCATTCCAATTTACGGGGTTGTGCGCATGTTGTAGCAAGTATGGACTTGTTTCGCCAATTAAAGAGTTGGTAAATTTATGTTCTTTTTTTTGTGCTTTTGTATTGTTACAGGATAATATGGTTACAACTAAAAAGCTAAAAAAAATGATTTTCACTAAGGATTTGTTAGGCATAGAGTATGTGTAAATAAGAGACTAAAATACAATATAATTATCTAAGTAATGTTTTAAGATAGAATATGGTTAAGGCGTTAATGAGCAATGTTATTAAACAATGTAGCTTTTTTTTCTTGTAAAATATATCCTTTTTTCCGCAGAATTAAGTTGGCGCGACTAAAGTTAAATCTTTTTAATAGAGCCTTTGGAAGGTTATAATAGGGAGCAATAATTTAAAAATCAAATAAGGGTTAAAAAATAGAAATAGTAATATGATGAAAAATTTACCAATTCATATAACAATATAAACTCAGAGCGTTATATTAAGAACCCTGAATCGCTAGATTTAGGCCAAAAAATTATATCCGGAAGCATTAAAATGATTGATGAGTTGAGTTTTTAGAGTTTTCCATTCTATACAACATCAAAGAGTTTTTAACTCTTAAAGCATTGTCCTCCATAAAGCAAGGAAAAATAAAAACACTTTTGTTGGTGTGGTAAATCATTACTGTAATAAACAAGAGGTATAATTGAATTAATAATTACTTAACGAAGAAATTAGTATTCCGTTAATCTCTTTTTCTAATTTTCGCAAAAATTCTATTAAAGTGAAATTAAGTGATGTAAGCGACGCTAAACTATTAATATTGATAAAAAATAGAAATGAGTTAGCTTTTAATAGGCTATATGATAGGTATTGGAGAAGACTTTTTTCTTATACCTTAAATATTCTTAATGATAAAGGGTTAGCAGAAGATGTAGTACATGATATATTTACTAATATCTGGATTAAAAGAGAGTCTTTAGATATCACCTCTTTTGAAAATTATTTATTCGTTTCAGCAAAAAACAAATCAATTTCTCTATTTAGAAAGGTGCAATTTACAGAGTTAGATGAAGATATTTTAACCAACCTATCGTATACTCCCGAGATAGATAATATTATAAATGGGAGAGATCTAAAGTATACTATAGAAAATGCAGTTAAAGATCTTCCAAGTAGATGTAGAGATATATTTTATATGAGTCGTTATGATGATTATTCTAACGCAGAAATTGCGGATTACTTTAAAATTTCGCAAAGAACAGTAGAAAATCAACTTTACTTAGCTTTAAAGCATTTAAGGGCCGTAATCAATAAGACTATCAATATTTTACTATTCCTTTCCTTTTTTAAATAGATTACCTCTTTGTTTCCTCAATGTTATCTGTTGGTTAAATAAGCCTTTTTTCAATTTTTTCTATGTGAGAAATCTAATAGGCTTGCGTCTTTCTATTGTAAAAAGATATTATGACTAAAAAGGAATTTTTAGAACTAGCAAAAAAGTACCAGCAAGGAGAATGTTCTGAAAGAGAACAAAAAATATTATTCTCTTTTTGCGATAAAGCACAGTTTAAAGATTTATTAAGCTCTTGGAGTGTTTCTAAAGAAGAACAAACTAGAATAGATGTTTTAAGAAGAATAAGATTAACAATAAGGTCTTCTGAAAAACAAAGTACAAGAAAGTCTAATTATTCAAGAAAAAGAGCTTTTGCAGCGGTTGTTATAGGACTTATAGTAACTAGTTGTTTTTACATGCAATATTCTTCAAACACAAAAACAGTACGACCTATAAACGCAATAACCTTAGAGTTAGAAGACGGATCAATAGAGATTATTAATGAGAA
>NZ_JADGES010000176.1 GCF_016744255.1 Maribacter sp. | reverse complement strand
GTAAATATTTAGCTAAGTTTGAGTTCAAATTTTAAAGTATATAATTGAGTTCAAAGTTATAATTTTAAACTTTGTCCCCAAGTTTTACGCTTGACCCGAAAAACTTCTGTTAGTTGTTGATTTTAAGTAAGCACTACCTCTGAGTTTTTTTATGGTGCCTTTTGCGAATGATACCTAATATTCTCTTTGAAACAAAGGCGAGAAGCATATTTTTCCAGGTGTCATTATGCGTAAAGGTAGCACCTAATCCTTGTAAAAGTTTGCGGGAAACCAAATCGCCTTTAGCTCGGTAAAAATGTAGTTTTAGACTTTCTTGGTCGATTTCTCGTTGCAGTTTTAAAACTTTTAAACGTGCATCTATTTCCTCAAAGGACTTATATTCTTTTACCATAATCATTCGAAATAGTGTTTAGAGAATTTTTTAATGATGGGCCCGTTCAGTTTCTTCCTGAACATATAGATTAAAAAGCCAATGAGCATATAAAAAACGCCAACGATAATAAAACCACTAAAGTAACTGTCTAATTGATCAGACAGAGCTAAGCAGGCGGCGAATGATAAGAAAAGTAGCGCGAAAACGAATCCGATACCTATCAGCACAAACTGCGCAATACCCGTGAGATGGTGCATAACAACTTTAAATATTTTAAGTCTTAGAAACTCGTCGCTATGTTCTACATAAGACCTCATATCGGCTTCCGCACCCATGAGGTCTTCTTTAAATTCTTCAAAAGCCATATCTCTTATTTTTGGAGTTGGGCATTTTTCTTTTTAAGATCTTCCAATTTGCGCTCTAGCTTGTCTATGATATCATCTGCCTTATAGCTCATGGTTGTGATGGCTTCATCCAATTTACGGTCAAATACATCTTTTTGCTCGTCTGCACTTTTGGTAAGCTCTTCTTTAGCATGTGAAATACGATCCGCAAGATCGTGGGTAGTATCGTCAACTTTTTGTTTAATCTTGTGACGTGTCTCGATACCCTTGTCTGGAGCATACAAAATTCCTATTCCCGCTCCTATAGCAGCTCCTGTTAAAAGTGCTAGTAATACATTTCCACTATCGTTTGTCATGATATTGATTTTAAGTTATTAAATCATTTTAATTTCTATTCAAAAATAGAGTGTAAAAAACACTATTGAAATGACTTTGGTCATTCTTATTAAATACAACGCTTTTTAAATTTGTAGCGCAGGAATGAACCAACCTACTTATATTTTAAACATTCCTAAATGATGAGAGTAGAGATTACAAAACAGAAGCAAAAGCTTTTTTTTATAAAGAGCTATCAATATCTCTGGCAGCTTGAAGAAGTTATTCAAGAGATATGTAAGAATGCCACACCGCAACTACAATTGTCCGTTCTAGGTAAATTGACGCAAGATTGTATTTCAAATAATAAAGAGAGCATAAAGGACGAAAAAAAATTAAAAAACTATTGGAAAGGCTCGTTGGGAGCCACTTCTGATTTTGGACTTTTCTGTAACCCTGAAATAGGCACACTATTTATAGTAGGGGATTTAACACATCAATTCTTGCACGATATGGACGGAAAGCCCTTGGGGGAAATGTCTTCTGGATCCTACGGAATTTTAAGAGGTTTAGGAATATCTGAAAATAATGCGTCTATGTACATAAAAGATTTGAATAAAGATTGCTTTCTTCTTATTCTACGGAGCTATGATTTTGAATTAGATATCATGCAAGAACTAATTGAAAATTTTAAATAAAAGTGTAGTTTAATTTTAGAGTAAGATTTATATCTGTTCTAATTTTTTAAATAATTAAAACAAAAACAGGAGACCTTGGTCTCCTGTTTTCTACGAAATGTTACAATTTGTTTATGCTTCCTATCAGGCTTTTACACCATTTTATTTCTAAAAGAACCTAGAAGTCGATTTTGGCACAAACAGCATCGTTCAAATCGCTATGGCCCTTTTTTTCCTTAAAGAACTAAAGACCAATATCTTATTTTAAAAGAAATCGAGGTACCGAAGTACCTCGGTTTCCTAGAAGATGCTCTTCGACCTAATTTCCACTTAAACTGATCCTACTTGAATATATTGCTACGTCCGTTCGAGATTCAAAAGGTATAAAAGGTGTCTGTACCTCTTCTTTTCTTACATCTTAGTACTCCCCACGAACA
>NZ_JADGES010000126.1 GCF_016744255.1 Maribacter sp. | reverse complement strand
GTAACAGCGACTAATTTTTTAGCAAAACCCTCCTCTTGAAAAGATTGAAAAATCTCGTTATTATTTTCATCGTATCCATGACTAACTCTATAACTACCCAGGCTTACCTCTATATATTTTTTAAAACTATTCATCCGATATGTTTGTTGCCAACCATTTTGTAGCCTCTTCTAAAGGTATACCTTTACGCTCAGCAAAATCTGCAACTTGGTCTTCCTTAATTTTACCCAAACCAAAATAACGTGCTTCTTCGTTTGCAAAATAATAGCCACTAACACTAGATGCTGGCCACATAGCCAAGCTCTCTGTTAACTTAACCCCGATTTTTTCCTCTACATTTAAAAGCTCCCAAATAGTTAGTTTTTCTAAATGGTCTGGGCATGCTGGGTATCCTGGAGCTGGCCTAATACCTTTATAGCCTTCATTAATTAAATCTTCATTAATTAAAGATTCGTTCGCTGCATATCCCCAATGGCTTATACGCACTTCTTTATGTAAATATTCTGCATAGGCCTCTGCCAAACGATCTGCTAAGGCTTTAATTAAAATAGAATTATAATCGTCTAAATCTTTTCTGTAAGCATCTGCAATTTCATCCACTCCAAAACCTGTACTAACACAGAAACAACCTATATAATCTTGTTTTCCACTGTCTTTAGGAGCTATAAAATCTGCCAAGGCATAATCTGCAACTCCCTCTCTACGTTTTAATTGCTGGCGTAATGTTCTAAACATATACGTTTTATCGGCATGCGTAACTTCAATATCATCTATACCTACTGCGTTAGCAGGAAACAATCCAAAAATAGCACGAGCCGTAAATAATTTTTCTTTAAAAATTTTCTGTAGCATTTGCTGTGCATCTGCAAACAATTCTGTAGCCTGCTCACCTACTACTTCATCTGTTAAAATAGCTGGGTATTTTCCATGTAATTCCCATCCTCTAAAAAACGGAGACCAATCTATATAAGATTCCAATTTCTCTAAAGAAACATCTTCTATAACCTGAACACCAAGTCTCTTGGGTTTTTTAATATCCGATGTACTCCAATCTATTTTAAATCTATTATCTCTAGCTGCTGCCAAAGTTTTAAATTCCTTTTTCTTGGTTCGTTTTAAAAATTTATCTCTAAACTCTTCATAATCGAGTTTAATTCCATTCTTATATTTCTTAGAATTTTCTTTGTGCAATAAATCTCCAACCACGGTTACAGCTCTAGAGGCATCATTTACATGCACTACAGCATTGCTATATTGCGGATCAATTTTTACAGCGGTATGTGCTTTACTTGTTGTTGCACCACCAATAAGGAGAGGGACTGAAAAATCCTGGCGCTCCATTTCTTTTGCCAAGAAAACCATTTCATCTAAAGATGGTGTTATTAAACCACTAAGGCCAATAATATCTACATTCTCCTCTTTAGCTTTATTTATTATCTTTTCTGGCGGTACCATTACACCCATGTCTACAATTTCGTAATTGTTACAAGCTAAAACAACACTAACAATATTTTTACCAATATCATGAACATCTCCTTTTACAGTTGCCATTAATATTTTCCCAGCACCTTTATCGTCTCCTTCTTGTGGGTTTTTAAGTTTTTCTTCTTCTATATATGGCAATAAATAAGCCACTGCTTTTTTCATTACTCGAGCAGATTTTACTACCTGAGGTAAAAACATTTTTCCGCTACCAAATAGATCTCCAACAACATTCATTCCCGTCATTAAATTTCCTTCTATAACTTCAATTGGTTTTGATGCAGCTAAACGCGCTTCTTCAATATCTTCTAAAACGTATTGATCAATTCCTTTAACTAATGCTCTGGTTATTCTATTTTGTAACGGTTCTTCTCGCCAAGATAAATCTATCTTACTTTCTTTGGCTTTACCAACAACAGATTCTGCAAAATCTAGCAAACGCTCTGTAGCATCGTCTCTTCTATTGAGAATAACATCTTCTACATGCTGTAGTAAATCTTTAGGAATATCATCATAAACCTCTAACATAGCTGGGTTAACAATACCCATATTCATACCTGCTTGTATGGCATGATATAAAAACACAGAATGCATAGCTTCCCGAACCGGGTTGTTACCTCTAAAACTAAAGGATACATTACTTACCCCACCACTAACACTACAATGCGGTAAATTTTCTTTCACCCATTTTGTAGCTTTTATAAAATCTAAAGCATTTAATTTATGCTCATCCATCCCTGTTGCTACAGGAAATATATTTAAATCGAATATGATGTCTTCCGGAGCAAAATTTACCTCATTTACTAGAATATCATACGAGCGTTTCGATATCTCTAATCTACGTTCGTAATTATCTGCCTGCCCAACCTCATCAAAAGCCATAACAATTACAGCTGCTCCGTATCTTTTTATAAGCTTAGCATGATAAATGAATTGTTCTTTTCCTTCTTTTAAGCTAATAGAATTTACAACACATTTTCCTTGAACAACTTGCAAACCAGCTTCTATAATATCCCATTTAGAGCTATCTATCATAATAGGAACTCTAGAAATATCTGGCTCTGCTATTACAAGATTTAAGAACTTAACCATGGCTTCTTTACCATCGATAAGTCCGTCATCCATATTAATATCTATAATCTGGGCTCCACCTTCTACTTGATCACGAGCAACATCTAAAGCCTCTTCAAACTTTTCTTCTTTTATTAAGCGTAAAAATTTCTTAGAACCTGCTACATTGGTTCTTTCGCCAACATTAACAAAGTTAGTCTCTGCTGATAATACTAGTGGTTCTAAGCCCGAAAGCTTTAGGTACCTTCTTGGGTCTTGGTTCTTAGATGGTTTCTCGTTATTCGTTATTCGTTGCTCGTTGCTCATCCTATTTTCCTTTGATAATTAATAAAACCGCTCAACAACTTTTTTACTCTTTCCACATCACCTAAAACAATATTAATATCAGATTTTATATATTCTAAATCGTTTGCCAAAATTAACTGTGTTTCCAATTCATATAAAGACCCTCTTGAAATATGCAAAAAACGAATCGTATCTGCTGATGTTCTTCTACCACAACCTTCAGCTATATTAGAGGAAACAGATACAACACATCTTCTTATCTGTGATGTAAGTCCGTATTGTTCTTGCTTAGGAAAAAACTCCGTTATAACATAAACTGATTTTACCAATTTACGAGCCTGTGACCAAACATCTAATTCTTTATAATCCAATTTATAATTATTTAATATTAACGAAAAACGATTAACGGTTAACGTACAACGGCCTCGGCTTAAACTCTTTAACAACTTCCGCTATTGCAGTAATATGTTCTGGCGTAGTTCCGCAACATCCGCCAACTATATTCACCAAATTCTTCTCTGCGTATTCTTTTATTTGGGCTGCCATTTGGTCTGGCGTTTCATCATACTCTCCAAATGCATTTGGTAACCCCGCATTAGGGTGCGCTGATATTGCATGGTTTGTCTTTGCTGAAATAACTTCTAAATGTGGCACGAGCTGACTTGCTCCTAAAGCACAATTAAACCCAACAGACAAAATAGGAATATGAGAAACAGATATTAAAAATGCTTCTGCCGTCTGTCCAGACAACGTTCTTCCTGATGCATCTGTAATAGTACCACTAACCATAATTGGCACTTCTATATTACGCTCTTCTTTTACTTCTTCAATAGCAAAAAGAGCGGCTTTAGCATTCAGTGTATCAAAAATAGTTTCCACCATGAGCATATCCGAACCACCATCTAATAATGCTTCTACTTGTTGCTTATATGCAATTCTAAGCTCATCAAAAGAAACTGCTCTATATCCAGGGTCATTTACATCTGGAGACATACTTGCCGTTTTATTGGTAGGCCCAATACTACCAACTACAAAACGTGGTTTATTTGGTTCTTTTGCTGTAAACTCATCCGCAACCATTTTGGCTATTCTGGCTGATTCATAATTTAAATCGTACACCAATTCTTCCATATTATAATCTGCCATGGCAATAGTAGTACTAGAAAAGGTATTGGTTTCTACAATATCTGCTCCCGCAGCAAAATATTTTCTATGCACTTCTGCAATAGCTTCTGGTTGGGTTAAAGACAACAAATCGTTATTCCCTTGCAATGGAGATTCCCAATCTTTAAAACGCTCCCCACGAAAATCTTCTTCCGTAAATTTATAACGTTGCAACATGGTACCCATAGCCCCATCTAACACTAAAATTCGTTCTTTTAATAAATCTTGAATATTCTTTTTCATAGCAATTAGGTCTCCAATATCTTGCAAAAATTACTTTAAATTTTAGGATTTGCTAAGGTAGACTATAGCTTAGTTTTTACCAAGCCCAGAAACAGGATACAACAGGAATGAAAATAGATGTTAAAAAAGGAACTACAATAGGCCCTTTGCCTTAATCTCTAAATACTTATTGATAGTATCTATCGTTAAGTTTTGTGGTTCGGTAAGAATGGTTTGAATTCCGAATTTATTAAGTTCTGCCACAATTAATTTTTTATCGTAACTAAACTTTTCTGCTATAGTTTTGTCAAATATTTCTTGTGTATTCTTGGCTTCTTGCGTTTTTAATGATTCTAATTCTGTATTCTTAAAGAAAACCACTACCAACATATGGCTTTTATTAATTGCTCTTAAATAATTCATTTGGCGATGTACCGCATCTAAACTACCAAAATTAGTATAGAGCAACAGTAAGCTTCTTGTTGTTATTTTTCTTTTTATATGGCCATATAAATTTCCGAAATCGGATTCACTATAATCTGTATTTATATTATAGAGCGACTCTTGAATTAAACTCATTTGTGCATTTCTACGCTCAGCAACCACAAAATTCTCTGGTTTTCTAGAAAAGGAAAAAACACCCGCTTTATCGTGTTTACGAACAACAACACTACTTATAACTAAAGCTGCATTTATAGCATAATCTAACAAACTAAGATTATCAAAAGGCATTTTCATTACCCTTCCCTTATCTATTATAGAATATACTTGTTGCGATTTTTCGTCTTGAAACTGGTTCACCATTAACTGGTTTCTTTTAGCTGTAGCCTTCCAATTAACATCTTTTATATTATCCCCTTGTACATAATCTTTAATTTGTTCAAACTCAAACGAATTACCAATACGTCTAATTTTCTTTATTCCAAATTGTAGGCTACTCTGGTTTAATGAGATTAAGTCATATTTTTTTAGTTGTAAAAAACTAGGATATGTTTTTACCATTTGCGATTCTCCAAAAGAAAACCTTCGCATTGCAAAACCTATCTTACTACAAGCATATATATGTAATGCTCCAAAAACATATTCTCCCCTTTCGGTTGGGCGCACACTATATGTAAGCTGTTCTTTTTGGTTAGCAGCTATAGCGGTATTAATACTAAAGTCTCGTTCCTGAAATTGCATTGGCAATTCATCTATTACCGTACAATACATTTTTAAAGAATAATGATTGGTAATCGAAATCGGAACATTATTGGCATCGCCATTAGAAAATTTTTCTGGTAATTCTCTATTTGCTTCTATACCTTTTTTACTACCAAAAAGAATTAAAACATCTATGAATACAAGCGCAACAAAAACAAAAAACAAAAGCTTAGATAGCACTAATAAACTCGGAAAAATAAAACTAAGTACAAAAAGAACTATGATTCCAAACATCGCATAAAAAAAGCGATTGTTTAAAAACAAGTCTTTAAAAAACTGTACTAATCCTATGTTAGATTTTTCTGATTTTTTCATTTCCAATACGTACTTCCGTTATTTTGGAATTTCTACACTTTGTAAAATATCATTGATTATCTGAACGGATGTTATTCCTTCCATTTCCCTTTCTGGAGTAATTATTACTCTGTGCTGTAATACCGGAATAGCAATTTGCTTTATATCTTCTGGAGTAACAAAATCTCTTCCATTTATAGCAGCAAAGGCTTTACTTGCTTTTAGAACTGCAATAGAAGCTCTAGGGGAAGCTCCTAAATATAAAAATGGATTATTCCGCGTATTTAATATAATTTCTGCTATATATTGTATTAAATGTGGCTCCACAATTACTTGAGAAATTAACCCTTGGTATGCTATTATTTTTTCTCTACTTAAGCTATTTGTAATTTGCGCTAGCTTGGTGGTTTTAAGTTGGTGCTCTCTGGTTATAATTTCAATCTCATCTTCTAAATTAGGATAATCTATAGTTATTTTAAACAAAAAACGGTCTAACTGCGCCTCTGGCAAACGGTAGGTTCCTTCTTGCTCTATTGGATTTTGCGTTGCTAAAATCATGTAAGGAGCCTCTAACGGATATTGTACACCATCCATAGTTACTTGCCTTTCCTCCATTACTTCAAATAAAGCGGCTTGCGTTTTTGCGGGAGCTCTATTTATTTCATCCACCAAAATAATATTAGAAAAAATAGGGCCTTTTTTAAATTCAAAATTTGAAGTTTTTAAATTAAAAATAGACGTCCCCAATACATCCGATGGCATTAAATCTGGCGTAAACTGTATTCTACTAAAATCTACCTCAAGAGATTTTGCCAATAACTTTGCTGTAATAGTTTTGGCAACACCAGGTACACCTTCTAACAAAACATGACCTTCCGCTAGGAGCGCTGTAATTAAAAGATTCGCTATGTGCTTTTGCCCAACAATAACTTTAGAAAGCTCTGCCTTTATCTGAGCGACTCCTGCTTTAAGCTCTTCTAAGTTTAATCTACTATTAAATTGAATATCGTTTTCCATACTATATTGTTTTGACCCAGGAATGGGTATTTCATGTTTTTTCTCTTAAATGACCTAGACACAGCCGTCGGGAAATTAAACCCAATAAGGCTATCGCCCTGCGATTAAAAAGGCTATTTTCCTTTATAGAATTTCTCTATTTCTTTATTCAAAGTAATCAATGGTTCTTTGGTTCTAAATGAATGTGATTTCATTTTTAATATTAAACTCACTAATTGCTGTATATCTTCTATTGGGGTACCCGAACGTAATGCTAATTTAGTTACAAAATCTTCATTTAAATGTTCCGTAGACAAATGATAGGTGCTACGCACATGCTCTAAAAAGTACACCATTACTTTTTGAATAATACCATTATAATCTTGTGCTTCGTAATGTAAATTACTAACCGTTTGTACAAACTCTGTTGTACTATTTTTTAAAGGTTCTTTTATTGGAATAATCCGTTGTCTACGTTTTGCATTAAACAACATAAATAAACCTATAGCCACTAACAACAAATACCAACCCCATTTTAAGGGTTCTTTAGATAAAATATACCGTAGTGGACTTTGACTAATTTCTGGGTCTAGTTTTACTGCTTTATCTACCAAAATTGGCTTTGGTGGTAAATAAGATATTACCGTACTTACATAGTCTGTATTATCTACCTCTAACATCTGATAGTTTGTAAAAACTTCTGGCGTTGTGTGTATATAAAATATACCATCGCCATAAGGTATACCAATAAAATTGGCATGCTCCTTACCTTCTTCTGATTTTAAATACCCTAATCTTTTGACTCCCGCTGTAGAATCGGAAACATAACTAGTTCCAAAAGGTACTTTAGGTGTATATTTCAAGGTGTCGCTTACATAATTTAAAAATAATGTTCTTTCTTTTTTCTTTATCTCTACAGGATCATACGTTATTTTAAAACCTAAAGTATCTTGCACATATCTTGGAAAATAATATGCCGATATAAAAGCATCATTACCATATTCTACATACTGTAACAAGGAATTAAATGAAGTGTCATCTATAGTATATCTACCAGAAATACTAACATAATTTTTTAAAGTATCTTTTTCTTGTATTCGCAAATGCTGATCGTACTCGTAAAAAGTGGTGTATATTTTTTTAACCGATTCTTCTTTAAAATAGAAAGGGAGTTGTTCGTAAAAAATCTTTGTGTCTAATGGTTTTGTTTCCGTTTCATCAAAAGTAGGCGTCCAATCTACCTCGTTACTCTGATTTGTAACTATTAGAATAAATACCAATAAAACCCCGCCAAGTATAAGTAGTATATTTTTACGCATTTTTAAAGGATTTTAAAATTTGCGCATACACAGAGGATGCTGTTTTATATTCTTCTTCGTCTATAGAAAATTCTCCATACCAGATATAGGTGTAGTAATAGGTTGCTTTATTAAAACCTGTGGAATGTGGTGTTCCCTCCAATGCTATTTGGTAATCGTAGGCTGTTTTTTGAGAATCGTAACTAATTACATTAAAGTCATCTAACTTTTTAAGAAGTAAAAGATAATTATAACGTACTGCCAATCGATAATCTTTGTTCTGCAATGCTTCTGCTATTAAGACCTTGAAATTTACCTCGTGAATATTTTCTCCTATATCATAATTAAGTTCATTAGTTTCCTCTTTCTTTCTTCGAAAGAACCATCTGCCCTCCTTGTTTAAAACCATTTTTACAATAATATAAACAACCCCAAGAATAACTAGTATGTAAAAAATTAGCTTTAAGTTCCCTAACAAATCAGCCGCACCTTTATTTTCGATACTAAACCAACTACTAATTTTATCTATTAACCAAGCAGTAAATGTATCCCACCAAGAAATAGATTCTACATAATCATAATTGGTTCCTTGGTATTCTTCTTTGAAAGAATTAGATAAAGAACGAACCTCTTCTGGTGTATCCGGAATTGTGTTTTCTTGTCCAACAACAATAGGTATTCCTATAAAAAAGGAATAAACAAATAGTATAAAATGAAGGGCTCTCTTATTTTTCAAAATTTGTAGGAATTGTTTTCTTATATACCTTAAACGGATATATTAAGTAGTAATAAGATATTAAACTAAGGGTTCCTAAAATTATAAAGAGTGCCAAAAAA
>NZ_JADGES010000125.1 GCF_016744255.1 Maribacter sp. | reverse complement strand
GAACCATCTGCTATTTTAACTTTTAGAGATGAGTACAAGCGTTTTTCTGAGGATAAAGAAACGTTAGAATCTATTTCTAAAAATACTTTTATTATAGAAGAGTTTATTGCTTTGGAAATTGAAAAAGGAGTACTTACTTCGGATTCGTTTACAAAGGAGGTTAAGGAGGTTAAAATACATAACCATTGCCATCAAAAATCTTTATCTAATCAAAAAGTAACTTTTGATATGTTGAATTTGCCAGAAAACTATACTGTTTCTATTATTAGTTCTGGCTGTTGTGGTATGGCAGGGTCTTTTGGTTATGAAGAAGAGCACTATGAGGTAAGTATGCAAGTAGGAGAGTTAAAATTATTCCCTGCGATAAGGAGTGCTTCTAAAGAAACCATTATAGCGGCAAATGGAACCAGTTGTAGGCATCAAATTCACGATGGCACAAAAAGGCAGGCGTTGCACCCAATTACAATATTAAAAGAGGCTTTAGCTTAGTAGACTCTCTTTTTTAGTAGTTTTTTCTTTAATTTTTTGGGTTGCAGGTATAGACATGTATAAAGAAGCTACTAGTTCGTGTATCGATTTGCTTTTTAGTTCTTCATCAACGAAGAATGGTATGAGCTTGTCGTGGCTATAACGGTATATTTTCCAGCGTTTAAAGGTGTATTCTAATGCTGTAAGGTTTTCTACCCAATCTCCAGAATTTAGATAGGTGCATTTTCCTTTATTGGTGAAAAAAACTTCTTTTTTAGGTAGATGGGTGTGTCCACAAATAACGTAAGAGTACCCATTATCTATGGCTAATTCTGTAACTGTTTTTTCAAAATTTTCAATGGTTTTAATATTACTAGAGATACCTTTTTTTAGTTTGTCAGATAAAGAATAAGGAGGTTTTTCTAATTTTTTTAAAACCCAACTATTTAATCTGTTTAGAAGTTGTAGTGCATAATAGCCAGCATCGCCTATTTTAGCAATCCATTTACTATTTTTAGTAGAAATATCGAAAATGTCGCCATGAAAAAACCAAGCCTTTTTACCATCTAATTTTAAAACAAGCTTGTCGGTTATTTTTAGATTACCTTTAAAACTAGTGCTAAACCTTCTTAATCTTTCATCATGGTTTCCAGTAATGTATATCACTTTGGTACCTTTAGATGCCATACTTAAAATCTTACGAATTACTTTTAAGTGGGCGTTTGGGAAGTATTCAGGATTTTCGTTCCAAGTATCTAGTATATCTCCATTTAAGATAAGGGTTTTGGGTTGTATGCTATTTAAGTAGTTTCTTAACTCTTGGGTGCGACTACTAGGTGTGCCTAAATGGACATCGGATATTACGGCTAGTTCAATTTTTCGTTTTTTCAAGGAATGTGGTATTTCTTACAAATAAAACCATTAGGTATAAATAAGAGGTGAAATTGAAATCAAATAATCTTAATAAAAAGGTTAATAAAATGAGAATAAAGTAAAGATTAGGTTATAGGGGTATTAAGCCAGTTCTTAATTTCGGTTTTTATTATATAAAAATTACATTTGCAGTAAATAATACAATATGGCTGGCAATACTTTTGGAAACTTATTTAAATTAATGACATTCGGAGAGTCTCATGGTGTTGCTATTGGAGGGGTTATTGATGGTTGTCCTTCAGGAATAACTTTAGATTTGGATGCTATACAAGAGGAATTAAATAGAAGAAAACCAGGGCAGTCGGCTATTGTTACGCAAAGAAAAGAACCAGATACGGTAGATTTTCATTCCGGAATTTTTGAAGGTAAGACAACGGGTACACCAATAGGGTTTGCTATATTCAATACCAATCAAAAATCACATGATTACGGACATATTAAGGATTCTTATAGGCCATCGCATGCGGATTATGTGTACGATAAAAAATATGGTTTTCGTGATTATAGAGGAGGAGGAAGAAGCTCTGCTAGAGAAACAGCAAGTAGAGTAGTAGCAGGTGCTATTGCTAAACAGTTTTTAAGTGGAATTACATTTAATGCCTATGTCTCTCAAGTAGGTGATCTAAAATTAGATAAAGAGTATGCGGAGTTAGATTTTTCTCTTACCGAGTCGAATCCAGTTCGTTGCCCAGATACTGCAATGGCAGAAAAAATGGAGAACTACATAAAAGAGGTTCGTAAAGAAGGCGATACTATAGGCGGTGTTATTTCCTGTGTTATAAAAAATGTTCCTATTGGCTTAGGGGAACCTGCTTTTGATAAGCTTCATGCGGAGCTTGGCAAAGCTATGCTCTCTATAAATGCAGTAAAAGGATTTGAATACGGTAGTGGTTTTGAAGGGGTGAAAATGAAAGGCAGTAAGCACAACGATAAATTCAATTCAGATGGTACTACGAAAACAAACTATAGTGGTGGAATTCAAGGTGGTATAAGTAATGGTATGGATATTTACTTTAAGGTTGCTTTTAAGCCAGTTGCTACCGTAATTCAGCCGTATGAAACTATAGATAAAGAGGGTAATATGGTAAAGACCCAAGGTAAGGGTCGTCATGACCCTTGTGTGGTTCCAAGAGCAGTTCCAATTGTAGAGGCTATGGCAGCTTTGGTTATTGCAGATTATGCACTTATGAATCGTACTATTAAATTATAGAATTCTTAATTTTTTGTGGTTTTCCAGTCTAAATAGGTATCTTTCAGCCTTTAAAACTGACTAAATGAAAAAATTAGAATTGCATTGGCAAATTCTCATAGGTATGTTATTGGGAATTGTCTTTGGTTTCGGAATGACCCAATTAGACTGGGGTGTTTCTTTTGTAACCAATTGGATTAAACCTTTAGGGACTATTTTTATTAAGCTTTTGAAGCTTATTGCAATCCCTTTAATACTGGCTTCGTTGATTAAAGGAATATCCGATTTAAAAGATATTTCTAAATTTAAAAATATAGGGATCCGTACTATTGTAATCTATATTTTAACTACTGTGGTAGCTATTACTATTGGTTTGGTGTTGGTAAATATTACCAATCCTGGAGACGGAATATCCGAAGAAACAATTAATAAACTTACTAGTACTTACGCTCAAGATAGTGGTGTTTTATCTAAAATTGAAGAGGCAACCAGCCAAAAAGGTGCAGGGCCATTACAATTTTTAGAGGATATGGTGCCAGATAACGCTGTAAAAGCCCTAGGTAATAACAGTTTAATGCTGCAAGTTATCTTTTTTGCTATTTTTCTGGGTATTAGTATGCTATTGATTGGAGAAAAAAAGGCACAACCTTTAAAAGATTTTTTCGATTCTTTAAATGATGTTGTCCTTAAGATGGTCGATTTAATTATGCTTTCGGCTCCTTATGCTGTTTTTGCACTTTTGTCCAGCGTGGTAGTCTCTTCAAGTGATCCAGATTTATTACTTGCATTGCTTAAATATGCAATGGTAGTAGTTCTAGGGCTTTTGCTAATGATTGTTTTTTACTGCATTGTAGTTGCTGTTTATGCCAAAAAGAACCCGTTTTGGTTTTTAAAGCAAATAAGTCCAGCTCAATTATTGGCTTTTTCAACCTCTTCTAGTGCAGCTACTTTACCGGTAACAATGGAACGAGTAGAAGAGCATATAGGAGTAGATAAAGAGGTTTCTAGTTTTGTGCTACCTGTTGGAGCTACTATAAATATGGATGGTACTAGTTTGTATCAAGCTGTGGCAGCAGTATTTATTGCGCAAGCATTGAGTTTTGATCTTACTCTTGCAGATCAACTAACTATAGTATTGACCGCTTTGCTTGCATCTATTGGTTCAGCAGCTGTACCTGGAGCAGGAATGGTAATGTTGGTTATAGTACTAGAATCTGTTGGTTTTCCGCCAGACAAATTTGCGGTAGGTTTGGCATTAATATTTGCTGTAGATAGACCTTTAGATATGTGTAGAACGGTTATCAATGTAACTGGGGATGCTACTGTTTCTATGGTTGTAGCTAAATCTGTAGGTAAACTAGGAGAACCTCATGTAGAGGAATGGGATGACCATTTAGACGAAGTTCGTTAAGAATCATAATATGTTTAAAATAATTCTGATTGCTTGGTAGTGCTAGTTTTTAAAAAAAATTAGGGACTACTAAGTAATTTATATTTCGCTTAATTTTCTTTGTATAAAGAGGGTTTTTTGGGTTTTTTTAGCACATACGAAATTGATTTTTGTTACGTTTAGAAGGTAGAACCAATACCTATTTGAAATTTGAATAATTTCTTTCGCGGGCCCTTTCTTTTGTTTTTCTTTATTTCTATGTGTAACGCACAAATCGTTGATGAATCTATTAATGGTTTACAAACTGGTTTATTAGGAGTATGGTGGCATAATGAATCTCGATTGTCTTTAAACTGGGCATTTCGCACTGAAATTGGTTATGAAGCCCCATATTTTGCAAATCAAAATCAATATTTAACTTTTTTACCTACTGCTTCTTTAGAACCTAGATGGTACTACAATTCTAAAAAAAGAATAAGTAATAGTAACAATACGTTTCATAATAGTGGCAATTTTGCCTCCATGTCTGTTCGTTACTATCCTAAAATTTTAGCTTATTCGCCAATTGGTGAAAATGATACCTATGGAGGGGTTTTTCTGATTTTTTCTTGGGGAATGAGACGTAATATAAATTATAGGTGGAATATTGAATTCGTCTCAGGAATAGGTGTAGATCCATTTACAAAAAATCCAACAAACATTAATGGAAATGAATTTATTCTCAATTTTACTTTGCGTATAGGTTACAAATATGGAATGAAAGAATAAATATCAAATTATTCAAAATAATATTTATTTTTATTTGTTTTTAAAATTAGTACTACTTGGTAATTCAAACCCTTCTAATTTAAAATAGGGGATAGCAGCCAATAAATGGTCAAAAACATCGGCCATAATATATTCGTAGTTTTCCCAACGTTTATCATTACTAAATGCATAAACTTCTAGAGGCAAACCTTGACTTGTAGGAGCTAATTGTCTTGCCATAATCATCATTTCTTTATTAATTCCCGAATGATTGTTAAGATATAAATCCATATATTTTCTAAAAACGCCAATGTTCGTTAGGTTTCTACCGTTTATTAAAACAGATTTATCTATTTTATTTTCGCTGTTATAGTTATTTATATCTTCTTCCTTGGAAGAAAGGTAAGGTGTAAGAAGACGTATCTTTTTTAGACTCTCTACTTCATCATTGGTTAAAAAGTGTATACTTTCCTGTTTTAGGATTAAAGCACGTTTAATTCGCCTCCCTTGCGCATTAGTCATACCTCTCCAGTTTCTAAACGAATCAGAAATTAAAGCATAGGTAGGAATGGTGGTAATGGTTTTATCAAAATTCTGCACCTTAACTGTAGATAGGTTAATTTCTATTACATCACCATCAGCGCCATATTTTTCAAAGGTTATCCAATCTCCAATACGCACCATATCGTTAATAGAGACTTGGATACTGGCAACAAAACCTAGAATAGTATCTCTGAAAACTAAAATTATTACAGCAGAAGCAGTACCTAAAGCGGTTAAAAACTTCCATAACTCCATTCCTGTGATAATAGAAAAGGCAAAAAGAATACCAATCGCCCAGGAAAAAATCATGAATACCTGAATATAGCTGTCTATGGGCTTGTCTTTAAGATTAGGAAGGGTTTTAAAGAAGTCTTTAATAGTGTTTAATAAACTACGAATAATCCAAAGGAAAAGAATAATGCCAAAAACCTCAATAACTTTAAATAGAATGTTTTCTAGTCCAGAGAAATCCCTAAAAATATAGGGAACCGTCTCATAAGCAACTAGGATAGGAACAATATGGGCAATATTGCGTGGTGTTTTATTACGAACTAAAAAATCATCAAACTTTGTTTTGGAATTAGTCGTAAGCCTACCGAAGGTATTTACTATGATTTTTCGAATTATATAATCAATCAGGAATAAGAATAATACCAATATAATTACTAAAAGGAGCATGTTTAGGTACTTGGCCCAAACCTCGGACATTCCTAAATCTTGTAGTTTAAAATATATCCAGTGCGATAATTTTTCCATATTTATTTAGTATTAATATAGGGGTTGTCTAGCTGCTAGAAAGAAAAACACCTACTGCGAAATTAGTTGTTTTAGATCTAAACAACGCATTTACAGTAGGTGTTTATTCCTACTAATGGGTTTTATGTTTTGATGTAGGCATCGAAGTATAGTATGTTTCCTTTTAATGCCTCTTAGGTCTCCTTCGAGGGCGTTTATTTAAGGCATTAATTATAACGAAATATGCTTTACTTTCGGGTATTTTATTTGATATGAAAAATCTAATTTCTCGGTTTGTTTGGAGGCGATATTTAATTCCCAACTAAGTATTCCTTTTTTAGAATTGTAATCTGCCGTATTTATTTTAATATCATCTACCCGTATCTCTTTGTTTTGAGATAATGGAATACGGTCTATTACTTTTATGGCAATAGAGGAGGTTTTGTTGTTTTTAATCTCCAATGCATAGCCTTTATTTAAAATACGATTACCGCCAGAGAAAGATTTACTTTTAAAATCATTTATTCTTTTTCTAGTAACGGTAATAGTGTCATCCACACCTAAAGAGAGGGTCATTTCTTTTTTTACCGTGTATGGATCAATAGTTGTTTTACCGGCAAAGGAACCGTTAAAATAAATACTGGCTTCTCCTGGTAAAAGGTTGTATTTTTCCCAATCTTTAAAGGTTGCAGTTAAAAATACATTCTCATTTAGTACGGGCACCGCTAAATATTCATATTTGGCATCTAGAGAGAAAGTATTTATCTCAATCGCTGTTATATCGGCATCAGAGGTTATCGTATACGATTTTTTAATTTCAAATGTAGTCTGAATTACCTCTTCTTTTGCGTTGCTTTTCTTTGTGGTTATTACCACAATTCCATTGGAGCCTCTTGTGCCATATATAGAAGTTGCATTTGCTCCTTTGAGTACTTCTATAGATTGTATTTCGTCTGTATCTAAATCTCCTTCCACAAAATTTTCTGCAACAATACCATCAATAACATACAATGGAAGTTTTGGTTCGGAGATACTAGAAGCGCCTCTAATTTGCACTCCAGAAGCGCGCCCAGATAAACCACTGCTTGTACCATAAGCAACAACTACAACTTCCTCTAGCATTTCAGCATTTTCTTCCATTTGTATATTCATAACCGAAGAGAAAATAGGGATATCTTGTGTTATATAGCCTATGTACGAGAATTCTAGCTCTTGTCCTTGGGTAATTTTAAGGATAAAATTACCATCGAAATCTGTTTGTGTTCCTTGGTTGGTGCCTTTGATTATTACGGTTGCGCCCGGTAATGGCATTCCAGATTCATCTACCAAAGTACCGGTAACTTGTTTCACGGAAGGATTATAATGGTATTTACTTTTTTTAATAGAACTAGTGCTGTATTTGTTTTTATAGCCATTGGTGAAGTTTAAATACTTGGTTCCTAGATTAGGTTTGGTAACATTGGTATTTGGGTTACCTGTAGATAGGTTAATTTTTACTTGCTCCCAATCGTTTCCAGTTTTTTGGTATACATGGGCTTTATACGCTAATTTTAAAGGAGCATTAATGGCACTAGATTTTAGGTTGTAGGTTGGTATCCAACCAGCATCACTAACGATATAAGAAAATTCTAGGTTTAAATTAATGGAAATAGGGGAATCAAAGACAATAGTTAGCTCGCCTTGTTTTTTTTCGGGTGTTTGGTTTAGCTCCTTTAATTGCTTTTTTATGACGCTTTTCTCCTCGGACAAATTGCTAATTTGATGTTTGGTGGAATAAACAGCATTTTTAATAGCTGTAATTCGCTCTCGGTAATAGGTGCTAATTTCTATTATTCTTGCTAAATCTACGGCCTGTGTTTCAGAGCTTATTAGGCGATTTGTTACAATCACTTTTTCTTCTTCGTCCAAACCTCTAATGGTGTTATTGAACAAGGCTATTTTTTCTTCTATCACTTTTATTTGTTTTCGTAAAAGCTCTATTTCTGGTTTGTTTACTGGTTTTGCCAAATAATTAATGTCGTATGACATGGATAAGATAGAGGCAGCCTGTAGACCCGAAATTTGAATACTGCTCTCGTCTACTTTTGTAGATAGTCCCGTAAAAGTTATTTGTGTAGTTCCTTCTTTCAGTAAAAAAGAAGCATTTCTACTAATTTCGGCACCGCTTAAATAAACGGTTACTTCCTTTATTTTGGAAGGAATCTGTTGGTCGTTTCCAAAAGTAATTAATGGAAATAGGCATAAAAAGAAGAGAAGCTTTTTCATAAGTTTTTGTATTGGTTATACAGTAAACTTATATTTATAATTGTTCTTTAAAAAGTAATAATGGGTGTATAGGTGGTTTAAATGAGTAAAGCTCCTATTTGAATTAGTTAGTCTAAAAATTTGGCTCTCAATTCTGGTGTGGGTACCATACATTGCTCTTTTTTGCCATACCAACGGTATCTGTTTTTAGCAATAAAATCGTATACGAAATCTCTTAAACCTTTCGGAAACACCTTAAGTAGGTGTATGATCTTCCATGGGCTGTTTAGGTTTTTTGCAATTTCTAAAGCTGCATCCGATTTAACAAAATAAACCACATTGGGTTCGATTAGGATGATAGAATCTATTTGTATGGTATCAATTCCACGCTCTTTTAAAAGTTTTTTCCCAGTTTCACTTTGTAAAGGAGTAAAGAGAAACTGTTCCTTTTTATCTCGTTTAATTACAAATTGAACTGCACCATTGCAAAGATTGCAAACACCATCAAACAGTATAATTTTTTTACTAAGCTTTATCATATAAATATACTATTGGTACATAGTAAGGGTAATGTAATATTCTTGATGGTTTAGCATCCTATAAAAAATACGGGTATAATTACTAAACGTATTTTTTAGATTTCTATTTTTT
>NZ_JADGES010000124.1 GCF_016744255.1 Maribacter sp. | reverse complement strand
CAATCAATAAAAGAAAAATCGGACTTACTATAGTTAAGATATTTTCCTTCACTTTCTTTAATTAAATTATTTCCTTTATTGAATTTGCAATTTTCAAATTTAATATCCTTAGATGTATAGAAAGTTACAGCTAAGCTGTTGAAATTATTAAAATAACAATTCTTGAAAGTGTTTCTTTCTGCAGTAGCTTCTAAATAATCACCACCTCCAATATTTAAAACTCTATTTGTGTTTTCCACGGTAATGTTTTCAAAAAGGTTGTCATAACCTAAGCTTATTTCATCTCTATCTGCATCATTAGAAATAAATCCGTCATCATAATCTCCCCAAAGTATTGCAGTCCATGTATTTGTTATTGTAAAGTTTTTTATGGTATTATTATTTGCCCCATTAAAAATAGCCAATCTTGAATGCCATTCAGATGAATTTGAATTGGTTCCTTCTATTTTAGAGTTTTCAATAATATTATATTGAACCCCAGAAAAATTCAATTCAAAAGAAGTACGTATAGCAGTACAGTTATTAATGGAATTATAAGAGCCTTCGTCTTTTATTGTAAATCCATGCCCATTATGTTCTAGTTCTGCGGCCCGTTGAGCGATACAATTATTAATAATACTATTAGTTGTTCCCGCGTTTATTACAAAATAATAATCCGTTGGATTACTTTGTTTATCTGCATATGCTTTGCAATTTTCTATTAAAGAATTATTAGAACCACTAACAGTATAGGCTTCGGCATTTGCATTTAAAACAATACTATTCTTTACCGTATTATTATTTCCTTTGATGCGTATTCCAAATCCGTCATAAGCATCAAAATTTTCTTGATCACCAATATATGTTAATATAAAGTTTTTTAATTTAATATTATTCCCTCCTAATATTACACCTATTCCAAAACGTTTAATTTGAATATTTTCAAATTCATAGAAATCACTAATTAGATTTAGACAAGTGCCAGTGTATTGATTTGATGAGATAAGAGGCATTTTTTCTTCATTTACAGAATCTCCATATGTAAATGTTGATGTATTATTACTAACAATATCACCAGGAATATTTTTATAACCAACAAATTTTATGGGACTATCAGAAAGCCCATTATTATTTGTTGTTAATTTTTCAGTTCGAATATAATTCCCGGCTTTTACATATACAATATTACCAGCAGTTACTTTTGTTATAGCATGCTCTAAATCCCATGCATTTGCTTCCGTTTTTCCGTCGTTAGAAGCTTTTCCGTTTGTGGTTACATAAAAAATATGTTCTCCTGAAGGAAATTCTACAGCAGGAGTATTTTCCTCCGTAACTACGGTAACATCTGCTTCTTGCGTGGTGGTGGTGTCATCATTGGTAACTTCTACCGTATACGTAAAAGTATCTGTTTGCGGAGTTGTTGTTTCTGGAGTTGTTGGCTCCTCAGGTTGTTGTGCAGCTTCTGCAGGAATGTAGGTTAATGTTTGGTTATCATTAATAATTACTATTCCATTTATTGGGTTGGAAGTTTTAATAATCTCAATTCCGTCTGTATTGCTAATATTGTCATTAGATAAGACATCTAGAATTACACTGGTATTAGGACTAATAATATAAGAGTCGTTTAATAGAATGTTTTCTGAGCCACTATTTTCATTTCGAGAAACCAAATCAGACAGTAAATCGGAATCTTTAGAGCAAGAACTAAATAGCGTTATAGAAAATAAGAAAATGTAGGTAAATACCAATTTGGGAATACTCATGAAAAAAGATGGTTTTAGCAGTAAGATTATGGTTTGCTAAAATATCTAATTAAATAGCTATATCGATATAAACGTCTTTTTTTTCGATGAAATACTGTTTACTTTATGAGTTCCATAAAATGTAAGTGAATTTCTTAGGAAAATTTTAAGAATAAAGTTATTCTTTGGTAAAATTATCTAATATGTTCTTCGTTATAATTTGAGCATCTTTATTTAATCTAGAAGATCTAAGGTTGGGAGCATTAAAATCATCTAACCCCCAGGACCATTGCATGGTTCCGCTTGCAAATACTTTTGCGTTATTTTTTGTGCTATATATCGTAATGTTAGAAGTTCCTTTTTTACTTAAAGTCTTATTGATTGTGCTTACTTGTTTTTTAGTAAAATAGAAAAACAATGAAGCTACAAGTATAGTAGATATGCTGAATAGAGTAGTGGCCAATGTGCCTAAAAGGGAAAATATTACTAGAGCTAGAATAGTAATGGCGCTTACTATGGTAAAAATAATAGCAGGTAAAAACCAGTTATGTATGGAAAAGTTACATCCAAATTTGTTTTCTATTTTCTGAAAAATAGTTTTTAGGGAATACATATAATTATCCTCAATTAAGTTTTTAGTAGAGGAAGATGTTAGTACTTCTATTTGTTTTGGGGAATAATCGGTAGTTCCATCAATTTCATACCCCAATAAGCCTTTTATTTTATCTCCATTTTTTAGAGTGGTTCCTTGAAAAATCCAATGGTCTTCTTTGGTAATGATAACATCACCATCTACTGGATCCATAAAATGTTGTACTCCAATTAATTTAGATTCTGGGTTATTTACAGGGTTATCTCTAAAATTAATAGTCGTGTTATGGTCTTTTATAGGATCTAATAAGGCGTCTTTATAGCAAACTAAAATTCGGTTTTTATCTTTTGTAACCTTACTTTCTTCCATTCTAACTTGCCAGAACATGGTGTTTGATGAGAAGAAAGCTAGATTAATAGTATTGCTTAGCGCATTTTCAACATTTATACGCATTTGCGAAGACCAATATTCATCATGTCCGTGAGACATAAATGTTTTTGTATTGTTTATATTTTCAGGACTCTCATGTGTGTCTATATTGGTAATATAAGAAACATTGTATTCGTTTTTTTCTAACCAACGAACCATGTTAAAATCCCATGAAGCACTGCTAATAGGGAAAAAATGTGTTGTTACAGGTTGTATATTGGTAAAAAATTCTCCGGCTCCGGCTCCATAAGCGGCTTTTTTATTGTTGCTACATGCATAAGGTCTATTAAAAGATACTTTGTTGGCTCTGGCACCTGTTTTAGTACCCCAATTTTTGGGAGCTCCGCTTCCCCAATCGTATAAAGATTTTCCTCCCCAGAAGTTATATGCTTGGTAAGTAGTTACTGGCAATTGAAAAAGAATCTCCGATTTCTTTGTATTATCTTTTACCGTAAAAATAATATAACTCTGCTTTTGGTTTTTACTCTCTTCTAATTTGGCAACGTATACACCGGTTGTCCAATCTAAAGGGATTTGTAATGTGGTAGGGTTTGTCCAGTCGCAATCTATTAGACCAGTTTCTGTATCTGGTGCAGGAATAGATTGTTTGGTTCCTGTTATGTTTTCTACTTTTTTTATTAATCGTCCACCTTTTCCATTATACCAACCCATTCTATATATGGTTATAGAAAATTTAGGAGAAGAAGTATTTACAAAAAGATTTATATTTTTATTTACGGATACGCTTGTTAGTGATCCATAACCTTCAATTTCTCTATTTGTAGCTGGGTTGTTTAATTCCCAATCTAAAGTTCCTTCTAATTTGTTTTCTACACGTATTGGGTTGTTTTCCATTATAAATAGGGGATTCTCGTTTCTAATGATAGTTGTTACGCTCTATAAGCAGGGAAAAAAGTAGTGTCTAATTTTTCTTTGGAGATTAAACTATCGTATATTTCTTGGTTTACTATATATTTCCAAACCTTAAATTCTTTAAAATCTTTAGAGAAGGAGGCTTTAAAATTGAAAAGCGAATCTTCTTGTCCGCCAAGACCACCACCAAGATTAAAAATACGATACCCTTCTTCTGTAGCTTTAAGTCGCATTTCATCTAGAAAAACATTCGCTGGAGCTACATTTAAAAATCTTGTTCTACTTCCAGAAAGATGAAATTGAACAATGCTTTTTGTTTTAACAAACATGGAACCTGCCATGGCTTCTCCTGTTTCATTATCTATTACCAGTAAAATGTCTGTTACAAAATCTTTGCAATCTAAGAATTTAAAAAAGTATTCTCTAGAAAAGTAATAGTCTTTGGTAGCAGAAAGGCGATCCATGTTTTCATAATAAATATCTATGAAAGTGTTTATCTGATCTTCTGTTTCTGCTTTTATAACAGTACTAATTTTACGGCATTTATTGGTTCTGTTTTTGGTGCTTTTACCATATTGCGTTCTTTGTTCTGCAATATCTTTGGTTAGATCTATATGAACTACTTTTCCTAAAGTTGGTGTTTCTCCCAAACCAGAAAGTACGTTTTCTTGGTTTTTTATGTAGGGGTGCAGTCTGGAGAATACGCTAATAATTCCCATTTTAGATAGCAATGCATCAAATGCTTCTACAAATTGTTTATTATCAAAAGAATCGGTACTATTTTTTATAACGGGGCCAGCATATCCGTATACAGAAGTTAAATCGAAATATTCTGTGTTTGGAATGGGTCTCTTAAGAAAAGGAATAGCTATTTCTACCTCCTTATTTTTATAGATAATAAGGATTGGTGTTTCTTCTTCTTTTTTAGAAATAATGTGATAATCATAGGTGTGGTAAAAATCGTAAACGTTAAAATTCTCTAATGTTTTAGACCATTCCTCGTGATTTTCTACTATTGTAATCATATTTTTTGTTGCGTCTTTAATCTGTTCCGGTAAACATTTCCATGGTTACTTCTTCGCTAGCAGAAATTCCTTCGGATTTAAATACTTTACTAATGGTTTTATTTAGAATTTTAATATCGGTTAAAAAACTAATATTATCCACATACCAAACATCAAATTCAAATTTTTGTTTCCAACTAATTGCATTTCGGCCATTTACTTGTGCCCAACCAGTAATTCCTGGTTTTACATTATGCCTTCTTGCTTGTTCTTTATTATACAAAGGTAAGTAAGAAACTAATAGTGGTCTAGGGCCAATTAAAGACATTTGCCCTATAAGTACATTTAGTAATTGTGGTATTTCATCTAAAGATTTTTCTCTTACAAATTTACCAATAACGGTCATTCTTTCGAAATCTGGTAAAAGTTCGCCAGTAGCATCCTTTTTATCATTCATAGTTTTAAATTTTAGAATGTTAAAAGTTTTTCCATTTTTTCCTGGTCTAGGTTGTACAAAAAACGGCTTTCCGTTGTTGCTAAAAAAAAGAATAATAGTAATGGCAATAAATAGTGGAGATAATAGACTTAGTCCAATAAAAGCAGCTAAAAAATCTAGTATATGTTTAAAAAAGTGTTTGTACATAATTAGGTTATTTTAATCTAATTTTATCGTATACTTTTAAGGTGTTTTTCGTCATCACTGGAATAGTAAATTCTTTTAACGCTTTTTCTTTAGCATTATTTGCTAAACGCAATCTTAATTCTGGGTTATTAATAATCTTTTCTAAAGAAGAGGTACAGCCTGCGACACTTTCATTATCAAAAAGAATACCATTAACACCGTCTTCTATCTGCTCGTAAGCACCTTCTGTGTTGCTACGAATAGGGCAACAATTACTCATCATAGCTTCTATTGTTACCAACGGAAAAGATTCCATTCTTGAAGGTAGAATAAAGACATCAAAAATATCGTAAAATGGTTTTGGGTCTTCAAAAGGGACTGTGGTTATAAAAGAGCCTATTCCTGCATCAGAGATCATTTTAAGGAGCCAATTATGGTCCTCGCTACCAACTACACCGCCTAAAAAGATAAAATGAATTTTTTCTTTAGTACTAGGTTCTAAATTTTTTAAAGCCTCTACTAAAATATCGCTTCCTTTTCTTAAAGAAATACTACCTGCAAAACCTATAATTAGTTTTTCTGGATTAATATTTAGTTTGCTCTTTAGCTTTAGTTTCTCGGAATCTGTTATTGGTGTTGCAAATCTATCGGATACGCCATGGTGTATTAGACTTATATTTTCTTTTTTCATCCCAAAGACCTTTTTGCTAAATTCAAAAGATTCTTGACTTATAGCAATTAGATGGTCTGGATTTTTAAATTTAAAATTTCGTTTTAAATATAGAATATGAATCGTAGTGGTAAATTTTTTGCCCATTAACCATGGAATAAAAGTCATATAAGGCGACTGAGAATGTATTACATCTGGGTCGAACGCCTTAATGTCCTTCATTACTTTTTGTACGGATGTAATAGATTGTATGACTTTATTAAAAACGGAGCCATTTGGAGTAGGAAACTCTTTAATGGTTATGCCTAAAGAAACAAACTCATTATAAAAATCATCTACTCTAGAGGTAGCATCAACTATTTTTCCGCCTGTGATTAAACAAATTTCATGCCCCATATCTACTAAACCTTTAGCCAGATCTAGTGTGTGGGTTGTTACTCCTGTTTGTTCAATTCTACTTAATAATAAAGCTATTTTCATTCCCTGTTTTAACTCTGATTTTATATTCTAAAATGGTATTACAAATCTAGGTTCTTTTTACTCGATAATCGAGATTTAAATGTTCAGAGGCTTGCCTCGAAATTTTAAGGTTGTTTTCCTACGAATGCCTCGTGGCATTGCTCCAAGGTAGTTTACTTAGTTGGTGTAGTACAAACAATCCATTTATTTGCAAGTTTAAATATTTTTAAAAGCATTTCGAGGAAAATTAAGACCAATGACTGTAAAGTTTGATAAAGTGCTCTTTTAAATTTATGCTAAACGTTAGTTTAGACTTTGGTACTCTTTAAGAATTTCTTCCCAGATTACTTTTCTGCCATATCTAGAGGCGATTAAATCTCTAATGGTATCTGCATTGAAAGATTCTCCTTTTTGATGTCCCAAATATAAAACTTGCATTTTTTCTTGAATAGCTTCGGAATTTTTAACAGGAATAATATACCCGTTTTTATTTTCTAAAATAATTTCATTACAGCCATTAATATTGCTAACTATACTAGGCAACCCCATAGCGCCAGCTTCCATAACAACATTAGGAAAACCCTCTCTGTAGCTAGGGAAAACTAAAGAGTCTGCCATAGCGTAATAAGGTTTTACATTGCTTTGTGAGCCAACCATTATAATGTTTTTATTGTTTTTTAGAATCGTTTCTGTATTAGAATGTAAAGGATCTAATTCTTCCTCTCTAGAACCAACAAAGAGTAGTTTTGTGTTGGTGTATTTTTGGTTTAATTTTTCGAACGCAGAAACTAACTCATTAATACCTTTGTCGGTTACTAATCTACCAATGAAGATAAAAACATAATCTTCTTTAGTAATCCCAATATCCTTTCTTAAATTAATTTTATCTTCTGTAGTATATAAATTAGGATCAAAAAAAGAGGTGTCTACTCCGTTAGAGCTTCCTTGACCAATAACCTTTAGTTTTTTTGCAGAAGTGTATTTATTGGCAATAATTATGTCTTTTAGCCCAAATGAATTTGGGTACACTTTTGTGGCACAAGCATAGGTTAGTTTTTCAACAAAATCTAATAGAATTCTTTTGCTACCTGTTACTTCTAGCAAAGGAAGACCTGCAACGGTATGTAGTCTATTAGGGACTCTTGCTAAATAGGCGGCAAACATGCCTAGAGTACCAGCTTTTGGGGTATGAGAATGTACTATTAAAGGTTTTTCTTTTTTAAAAGTTTTGTATAACTCCCATGTAGCTTTTAGATCTTGTAATGGGGTTATTTTACGAGTCATAGCAATAGGAATCATACGGGTATTTTGGTCTTTGCCAACTTGGTCCATATTATCTATTGCAGTAGAGTTATTTCCGGTAGGAGAGGAGATACCAATGACTTCGTAATACTGCGTCATAAAAAGTAATTGCCCTCTTAAAAGCCCTCCCATAGAAGCTGGTAGTGTAGTGATTCTAATTAGTTTTTCCTTCATTCAGTAGGTTTGCGATCTCTATTTTTGCTTTCGCCTAGAAATATTTAAAATATAGGGAATATGTTTTGTAAAATTATGAATTTTTTGTTAAGCTAATTTATTGGTAGTTTTAACCAATTTCCAATAGTTTTATCCCATTTTTCAGGAAAAAATTTTCCAGTACCAGAATCTGAGTGAAAAGTTAATTCTCCAAAGAAAATAGTCTCTTTTATAACATAAAGGTCAACCCTTACATAAATGAAGTCTTCCGCAAACTTTTTTGCAATATTTTTCATTTCCATGAAGACTTTTGGTTTTGGTATATCATAACCAATATCATAAGCCCATTGACAATCTAAGCTATTCCAATCCGGATCATATAAAATTCTTTTATGGTGTGTTGAGCGATCCATATCAACTTGAACGAAGGCTAACTCTCCATTAAAACAGTGTAATTTGTAATCTGAAGGTATTTCGCCATTATCATCTATTAAGAGTTTTTCTACTATAATACAAGGTTCTATATTTTTATATTGCCATTCGCCTTTACCGTAATCATAATTAATTTTAATTCTCTTTTTAAATATATTTTGAATTTTTTTCCAATCTACCTTATTCTTGTCCCAAATAAATTCCCCGCCAGAACTATCGTGATTAGTTTTAATTATAACTGGATAATTTGGCATTTTTTCTTTCGTTAATTGAAGAACCTCCTTAGTTTCAAAAACCAAAGGGACTAAATATTTTTCTCCTATTTTTTTAGCAACATGAGTTCTAACAGCGTATTTATCTGCGCAAATTGTATGCAGAGGACTGCGATCATTTAATTTAAGCCATTGTATTTTTTCATTAAAAGTAATGGGGTTGTTTAGGTTTAATTTATAACCAAGTTTTCTGTAAAATCTTTGCTTTAGACGAGTCTCTAATGGTACTATTTTATTTTTAATACCGATAGCATTTTGTATTAATATACTAGTAAATTCACTACTATCAGCTAATTTTTTTATTAAGGATCTCATTATATAATAGATAGGGATTTACGAGTTAAAATAATAAATGTTTTAAAGCGATAAAGATATAGTATTTTAGTAATTATTTAATTT
>NZ_JADGES010000123.1 GCF_016744255.1 Maribacter sp. | reverse complement strand
AGTAAATATTTAGCTAAGTTTGAGTTCAAATTTTAAAGTATATAATTTAGTTCAAAGTTATAATTTTAAACTTTGTCCCCAAGTTTTACGCTTGACCCAAAGTATGCCAAAAACTAAAATTGTTATTGTTACTTCTACTACCAGTAATTATGTATTACATAGTATTTTTAAAAAAATAAATCCGGAAGGTTTTATGATTAAAGCCGAAGTGGACTACGAGAAATTTAAGAAACACATGGTATTAATTTTACAAAACCAAAATTGTTATACGTTGTTTTAAAAAGGAAATGAGTAGAAACAACCTTTTTGATTCTTTGGATAGAGAAATTTTATATAGACTGTCTTTAGGGGTTAAACTTAAAGAGTTGACAAAGTACATTCCATTATCTTTACCTGGCATAGAGAGAAGAAAAAGAAGAATCGCAGAAGTTTTTGATTTAGAATCTGGTAGTATAAAGCCAATTCTTAAAAAAGCAAAAGAAAATGGTTTGGTATAATATTTGGCAGGAGAAATATGTAAGTAAATTACCTCAAGGTAAACCCGCGAGGGATTATACGGAATTAATTTTAAACATTTGGAAGCAAGCATTGAATCATTAAACCCACTGGGGGAATAAAATACATAAAAAAAGCCCTTTTAGGAAAGGGCCAATTTTTTAGTTAAGTAGGTATTCTGTAAAATTTAGGGCCGAAACTAAATTCGGTAATTTTTTTAGGTTAAGTATCGTTTTGGGGAAAAGACACTTGGTTATTTTTCGGTTAAGTTCTTATCTTAATTACACTTCAAAGATAATACGAGCCTTAAGATTTTAAACAATTTATGTTGTGAAGTGGTGCTACAATGTTGTGAAAAATACAAGAGGTATTCTTTCTCCGATGAACTACGTAAACCCTATAAAATTCTTCGCTTAATATTCATCTAAATGCTCTGGATATAAGAAATTGTTATAAGGGAAACGCGTTACATGAATATCGCGAACTTCATCATAAACCCGTTTTCTAAATTCATCTAAATTTTCTTTGTTTAGAGCAGATATAAAAAGGGCTCTGTCTCCTACTTTTTGCATCCAAGTTTTTTTCCATTCTGCTATGGTAAAGTGCTTAGAGGTTCTTTCCGTTATTAGGTCATCGTCCTCTATCGTTTCATGTTCGTATTGGTCAATTTTGTTAAAGACCATAATAGTTTTCTTATCGATACTTTTTATTTCGGATAAAATTTTATGCACGGAATCTATATGCTCCTCAAATTGGGGGTGGCTAATATCAACAACATGTAATAGTAAATCGGCTTCTCTAACTTCATCTAATGTGCTTTTAAAGCTTTCTACTAACTGTGTTGGTAATTTACGTATAAAACCAACCGTATCACTTAAAAGAAAAGGTAGGTTGCCTATAACAACTTTGCGTACTGTTGTGTCTAAGGTTGCAAAGAGTTTGTTTTCGGCAAAAACATCACTTTTACTAATGACATTCATAAGAGTAGATTTGCCCACATTAGTATATCCTACTAAAGCTACGCGTACTAGGGCCCCACGATTTCCTCGTTGGATTCCCATTTGCTTATCAATCTTTAGTAATTTCTTTTTAAGTAGTGTTATACGGTCACGAACGATACGTCTATCTGTTTCAATCTCTGTTTCTCCAGGACCACGCATACCAATTCCACCTTTTTGTCGCTCTAAGTGAGTCCAAAGTCCAGTTAATCTAGGTAATAAATATTGGTATTGTGCTAATTCTACTTGGGTTCTAGCATAGCTAGTTTGAGCTCGTTGCGCAAAAATATCTAAGATTAGACTAGTTCTGTCAATGATTTTGCATTTTAGTTCTTTCTCTATATTTCGTTGTTGTCCTGGTGTAAGCTCATCATCAAAAATCACAGAACCTATATCATTAGCTTCCACATAGGCTCCTACCTCTTCCATTTTACCACTACCAATTAAGGTTTTTGGGTTAGGCACATCCATTTTTTGTACAAAGCGTTTTAAAACTTCGCCACCAGCGGTATACGTAAGAAATTCTAGTTCGTCTAAATATTCCGTTACTTTCTTCTCATTCTGTTCTTTATTAATAACGCCTATTAGAACAGCCTTTTCATAGGCAATGGTTTTCTTTTCTATCATAGATTCTATAAAGTGTAAAATTACGTAAATCTCAACTAGCTATTTTGTAAATTTCGCAACCCAATACAAAATGCATGTTTTTTTCCTTATTTAAAAAAAAGAAAGACCAACAACTTTATACAGTTGCGTTTTATAATCTTGAGAATTTATTCGATACGGTTGATGATGAAAAAACCTTAGATGATGACTTTACACCAACAGGTTTTAAGAAATGGACAAAGAAAAGGTACCATAAAAAATTGTTTAAATTGGCTAAGGTTATTAGTAAAATAGGATATAAATCTGCAGAGAAACCACCTGTTTTGGTCGGTATTGCTGAAGTAGAAAATGAAGAAGTGATAAAGGATCTTTTAAATACAGAACCTTTACTAGGGATAGATTATGGATATGTACATTACGATTCGCCAGATGAGCGTGGAATTGATACAGGCTTATTATATCTTAAAAGTAATTTTGAAGTTTTACATTCTGAGCCTGTCGCTTTAATTATACATAATTTAGAAGGAGTTAGGGATACTACACGGGATATTCTCTATGTAAAAGGGAAGTTAAATGGCGAGGTAGTACATCTATTTGTGAATCATTGGCCTTCTCGAAGAGATGGAAGTACAGAAACAGATTATAAAAGAATAGAGGCTGCCAAAACTTTAAGGAGGGTAATGGCTACTATAGAAGAACAAGAAGTAGACCCAAATTATATTATAATGGGCGATTTTAATGATAACCCAATTTCTGAAAGCTTACAAACCTTAGTAAAGGATACTACACTATATAATCCGATGGAAAAACTACACGCTCCCAACCAAAGGGGTAGTACTAGTTATAGAAAACACTGGAGTTTATTTGACCAAATTATGGTTTCTCATAATTTTTTTAATTACGAAAAGGGAACACATAGTTTTGCACATGCTAATATTTTTGACGATAGTTTTTTAACCGAATTTAAAGGCAAGTTTAAGGGGAGTCCTTATAGAACCTATGTTGGAAAAAAATACATCGGTGGTTATAGTGATCATTTCCCAGTTTATATTCAACTTAAATTTAGTTCCTAAGCATAAAAGGAGAGTAAATTAAAAGTATTTTAATATAAGAATATTCTTACGCATCGTTATTTTGCACTTTCACAACAATACAAAAGAATTAGGTATGTAATTCATCGAAAATGGGGTATTGTTTTTAAGTAGGGTTTGTTTCTAAAATATATTTGTAGTCTAAATCTTACAATATATTTTATGGACTCCAGACAACCTACTTGTCTATGGTTTTATCAGCTAGTTATGGGCTTTCTTTTTATATTAAGTCCGTTACTTTCTTATGGCCAGACAAAAACTCAGAAAACGAAGATTACTAAAGTGTATAACATTTCTAAGATAGATAAAATGGTTTCTAAATTAGAGAATCGATTTTTCCAAAAGCAAAAAGAAATAAGTTACTTAGCTCAAAAAAATGGATGGCAATTAAAAGAGGAACTTCCTAATGGAAGTACAATAGAATTATTAGATATAGGAGAAGACGGAACTCCAATTTACTATACTACTTTTTATGACCATGTGAGTACTACATCTAGAGCAAGCTCTTTGTATAAAGACGGTTTGTTGCGTTTGGGTATTACAGGGAAAGGAATGCAAGTTGGGGTTTGGGATGCTGGTATTGTACGTAAAACGCATGTGGAATTTGATTCTCGGGTGACTGTTGCGGATAATAGTACAAAAATTGATGCGCATCCCACGATGGTTATGGGGACTTTAATAGCTTCGGGGAAGAAAGAAAAAGCAAAAGGAGTTGCTTATGAAGCGACAGGGATAACAAGTGATTGGAGTAGAGATAAAATTGAAGCTGCTAAGGCGGCGGCAAACGGGCTATTATTATCTAACCATTCTTATGGTATAATTACAGACCGTGTACCAGATTGGTATTTTGGATCGTATTTACGTGTAACCAAAGATTGGGATGATTTAATGTATAATGCACCGTATTATCTAATGGTAACTGCAGCGGGTAATGCCCAAAAATCTGGTGATAATGAGCAACCAATTTCTGAGGCAGTAGGAAAGGGATATGATATGCTTTTGGGTTTTGCCACTTGTAAAAACGGTATTACTGTTGCTGCGGCAGAAGCTAAAATTGATAAAAATGGTGCTTTGACAAAAGCCTCAGTTGCTGCTTATAGTAGCTTTGGCCCTGTGGATGATGGTAGAATAAAACCAGATATCGCAGGTCGAGGTACAGATGTTTATGCTACATATTCTAATAGCGATACTAGTTATAATTCCTCGACAGGAACCTCTATGGCAACACCTGGAATAACGGGTTCTATGCTCTTGTTACAACAGTATAATCAAAGGCTATATGGCTCTTTCGTGAAAGCAGCAACTTTAAAAGGATTGGTATTACATACTGCGGATGATGTCGCTACTACCGGACCCGATTATCAAATGGGTTGGGGCGTAATGAATACTAAAAAAGCTGCGGAAGTATTGGTAAATAAAGAATACAGAAGCCTTATAAAGGAAGAAAGCCTCTCGCAAGGAGAAACGTATACTATAACAGTAACTATTCCTGAAGGGGAACAACTATCCGCATCTATCTCTTGGACAGACCCAGCTTCTACTTTTATTAATAGAGATATAGTGAATAATAGGCAAGCCGCATTGGTGAATGATTTAGATATACGAGTTACACAAAATTATAACACCTATTACCCTTGGAAGCTTAGTGCTACAAATGCAACAAAAGCGGCAACAAAAGGCGATAATCTAGTAGATACTTTTGAGAGGATTGATATTGATAATGCTAGTGGAGAATATACCATAACAGTTACGCATAAGGGGAAATTAACCAATGAAACGCAAAATTTTTCTTTGCTAGTTTCTGGTGCTGCAATTACGGAATGTAGTCTTATAGCTCCTTCTAATATTGGTATAAAAGGGTACGAGGATAAGGTTTCCTTACAATGGGATGCTGTTCCAGATGCGCTGTACGAAATACAATATAAAGAAATAAGTACAATAGATTGGAATACAAAATATACCAATGAGAATGTTTTGGAGATATCTGATTTGGAGTTAGGTATAGCTTATGAAACTCGTATGCGAACCTTTTGTAATGAAAATGTTGCATCAGAATTCGGTTTAATCTCTTCATTTACTTTTGGAGGTTTGACAACTGTTTTGGATGAAATTTTAGAACCTCTTAGTTTAGAGAATAATGTAGCTCCTTCGATATCTGTATATCCTAACCCTTCTACAGATATTATTCAATTAGACGGAGATAAAGAAGCAGATAGTCATTTTCAGATTATTTCTACCTCTGGATTAGAAGTAGATAATGGTAAAGTTTCCCAAGAAGGTATTTCTGTTTCTAATCTGTCTTCTGGGATGTATATTCTAGTTATTGATACATCGAAAGGAATGTCTACCACTAAATTTTATAAAGATTAAATCCTTTTTATTTCTTCGGTAGCCAACAAATTGTCGTTCCGTAAACGTAGAAAAACTTGGGCTGTGGTAATAACATCTAATTCGCAATAGGTGCAAATACGGTCTATATCTTTATCTTCATAGAATACTTGGCGCACCATACTACCATCAATATCTTCTTTAGGCGAGGGAATACCCAGAACGTTTGCCATAAGTTTTAGAGAGGTAAAATGTTTATAGTCTCCAAATTTCCATAGCTCCATGGTATCTAAATGTTGAATTTCCCATGGTTTTTTACCAAATAGGTTTAGTTTATAGGGTAAATCTATACCATGGATTATCATTCTTCTGGCTATATATGGAAAATCGAATTCCTTACCATTATGCCCACATAACATATGTTTTGGTCCGCTAAAATGAGAATTTAGTAGATTTTTAAATTCTTTTAAAAGGGTATTTTCTTCCCCATGAAAAGTAGTAACTCTAAAGGTTCTTATGTCTCCTTTAAAATTAAAATAACCAACAGAAATACAAACAATTTTACCAAATTCTGCCCAAATACCTGCACGGCTATAAAACTCTTCTGCTGTAAATTCATCTTTACGTTGGTATCTAGATTTTTGTTCCCAAAGTTCTTTTTTATCAGCATCTAAATTATCAAAATGCTCTTGTTCAGGAACGGTCTCAATATCAAGAAAGAGGATATACTCAAGATTAATTTTCTGTAGCATAGAATTTAGATTAAGAACTTCAATGGTAGAAAAATACGGAAAAATGAGCAATTAAAAACCCTCTATTTTCATAGCATAATAATTGTTTAGGAATTTTAGTAGAACCAACTTGGCAGTTGGTTATGCAATTTGATTATCGTCTTATGCCTATAGCTTGGATCGTTATATCTATATTGTCTACCGATTAAATCCTTAAAAAAGGGCGTAAGTAGTACGTAATATTTATATAACAAACCAATTGGTTTGCTAATTATTGAATAACGATTGCTGTTTAGCCGGGCTTTCTAACTCTAAAAGCCATTTTTTTCTATGTAATCCGCCGGCGTAGCCAGTTAAAGAGCCATCACTGCCTATTACTCTATGGCATGGGATTACAATCCAAAGCGGATTCTTGCCATTGGCAGCTGCAACTGCTCGTATAGCCTTTGGGTCTCCTAATGTTTTGGAGAGATCCATATAGGAAATTGTTTTTCCATAAGGAATCTCTTCTAAGGCTTTCCAAACACGTTTTTGAAAATCTGTTCCTTCTGGGTTTAGGGTTAAGTTAAAGACTTTACGCTCCTCTTTGAAGTATTCTGTTAGCTGGTACACGGCATCTTCTAATACTTCGGGAATAACATCTGTAATAGGTTCATCAGAATTAAGTACGGTAATAGAGGCAAGACCATTTACATCGCCTGTAATTTTAGCGATTCCTAAAGGAGTATTTATGTGTGCCTCTTCCATACTATTCTAATTCAGAATTTTCTTCTATAATGCCTAAACGCTTTGCCCGAGCCTTCCAATTATTACGAGCTAAATGTTGTAAATCTTCAACGTTATCGCTTTCATCTACTATTTCTAGGCCTAGTAGGGTTTCAATAATATCTTCCATAGAAACTAAGCCGCTAACAGAGCCGTATTCATCTACGACCAAAGCAATGTGTTCGCGTTTTTCAATAAGCGTTTCAAAAAGCTGGGGAATCGGTGTATTTCTATTGGTAACGAGTATCTCTCTTCGTATAGTAGCTAGAGGGCTATCTCCATTTTTATGAATCATTTCCTCCAAAATATTATCTTTTAGGACGTAGCCTGTAATATGATCAAGGTTATCCTTGTAAGTGGGGATTCTAGAGTGACGCATTTTTGGGTTTGCTCTAAAAAATAAATCTATAGTGTCATTTTCCGATGCCGTAATCATAACAGAACGAGGTGTCATCACATGTTTTACTAGGATTTTATCAAATTTTAATAAGTTTTTAATGACTTTAGATTCCGATTCCTGAAAAACACCTTCCTCATGTGCAATATCTGCCATTGCAGTAAAATCTTCTCTACTTAAAACACTACCATGATGTCCTTTACCACCGACAAGTTTTGTGAATAATTGTAAAACCCATAAAATACCAGTCCATTTTAAGGTTACAACCATGATTTTCAAGGTTTTGGCAGTAAAGTTAGAAAGTTGTTTCCAATAGGTTGCTCCAATAGTTTTTGGGATGATTTCCGAGGCTATTAAAATTAGTAGTGTCATTATTGTAGAAACAACACCAACCATTAGCTCTTCTGAGAATTCTATTCCGAAAAGGGAATGTTGTGAACTGCCATACAATTCTTGATAGGCAACTTTGGCCTGTACACCAACTAAAATAGCACCAACTGTATGTGCTATGGTATTTATGGTAAGAATAGCAATAAGGGGTTTATCTACGTCTTTTTTAAGTTCTTCTAAGGTTATTGCAAATGCTTTGCCTTCCTTTTTTTTTACGTTAATAAAGGTTGAAGTAATACTTAATAATACTGCTTCTAGAATTGAACATAGAAAGGAAAAGAAGATAGAAATAAGAGCATAAAAAATTAAAAGTCCCATAGATAATGTTTATGGGCACTAAAATACGTATAAATTGAATATTAATGTGTTATGGAACTTGGCAATTCGGCTTTATAGAAAATACTCTGCAATGCGGGTCTTATATTCAGTTTGTAAAGGTTTCTATTTGCTCTAGTAGGATATACTCTATTGGATAAAAATATAAATACCAATTGGTTTTTTGGGTCTGCCCATACAAAAGTACCAGTAAACCCAGCATGTCCAAAACTATTTTTGGAAGTTTGCGGGGCAGGGTATGCCTTTTTTAGAGGCAAAGTGTCATTCCCAAGTAAAGGTTTATCAAAACCAAGACCTCTTCGATTTTCATTTTCTGGGTATTGAATTTTAGAAAACTCTTTTAAGGTTGCCTCAGAAATATATCTTTTACCATCATAAATGCCATAGTTTTGATACATCTGCATTATTTTGGCTAAATCTGTTGCGGTGCCAAATAATCCTGCATTACCAGAAACGCCGCCGAGTAGGGCTGCATTTTCATCGTGTACCCAACCTTGTGTTATATCTTTACGAAAAAGGGTATCTAATTCCGTTGGAATAATCTTATTGGTATAATTTTTTGTTTTTGGTGTAAATCCTAATGTATTTGCACCAATTGGCCTATAGAAGTTCTGTGTTAAGTATGTGTGGTAGGAAACGCCTGTTAGATTTTCTATAAGTTGTGGAAAGATTAGAAAAGGAAGTCCTGAATACAGATATTTTTTCTCTGAACTAACCTTAGAGCGGTTAATAATGCGATACATTTTCTTGTTAAAATTGTTTTTTACAAAGAGGCCAGGGTACGCCTCTTTTTCATAACCATTCATTCTACGGTGCTTTATAAACCTTGATTTTACTGTATTTTTTGAATTTATAACAGCATTTAAAAATATCGTATACGATTTTAGACCAGCTTGATGTGCTAATATTTCACGTAAAGTAAGGTCTCTTTTGTCCTTTCTTTTTCGCCAAGGTTTCCAATACATACTAAAAGGTATATCCAACTGTAATTTACCTTCATCAACGAGCTTCATAAGTGCTGGTAATGGGCCTAAAATTTTAGTCACCGAAGCTAAATCGTAGATGTCATCTAAATGAACAGCTTGTAGACTG
>NZ_JADGES010000122.1 GCF_016744255.1 Maribacter sp. | reverse complement strand
TTACCTCCTCTAATTACAATATCTAAGCCACTTCCTGGCTCTCCATTACCCGCACTTACTTGTACGCCTGCTACTCGCCCTGCTAAAGCTTCATCAAAATTAGCAACTGGTGCCTCGGTTAGCTTATCCATTTTTAATATGGCTACAGAACCTGTAAGGTCTTTTTTCTGCACTGAGCCATAACCAATTACAACCACATCATCTAATTGTTGCAGATCTGGGTTTAATTGAAAATCTACTTTAGTTTGGTTTGTTACTACCATCACTACGGTTTTGTACCCTATATAGCTACAACTTAGAGAAGCTCCGTCCTCTACTTGTATTGTATATTTACCATCAAAATCTGCCGTAGTTCCATTTAATGTTCCTGTTTCTATAACATTTGCTCCTGGGAGTGGCGTTCCAATTTCATCTGTAATTGTCCCTGTTATAGTCTTTACCTGTGCATAAGTAGAGAAGCTACACAATGCTCCAAATAAAATCATAAAAAATATGATTCTACTACTTTTTGACTTTATTAAAAATAGTTTGAAATAATTCTTCATTAATTTGTTTTTTAGGTTTAGTTATACCTCGCTAGTTTAGATGTAAATTTAGATCGTATCTACATTCATTTAAGGGGGGTAAGAAGGTCTTTTAGAAGTGGCTATCTGTTCCTTTTATATAAAATTTGGATTTAAACTTAGGTACAGCGAAAAATACCTGCATTTTTAATTTTCTTCTCTGTATTGAGAAGGCAAAACATTAAACAGCTTTTGGAAACATTTTCTAAAATATTTTAAATCATTAAAACCTAGTTCAAAAGCAATCTCTGATATGTTTAATTCTGATTTTAAAATTAATTGTCCTGCTTTTTTTAATTTAATTGTTCTAATAAATTCTGTAATGGATTGACCCGTTAAGGCCTTTAATTTTCTATATAAAACAGAACGGCTCATACTCATTTCTGCTATAAACATGTTTATAGAGAAATCTGAATTCGATAAATTTTGTTCCACAATATCAATAGCCTTTTGCAAAAACAACTCATCTGCCGAAGTAACTGTTACATCCTTAGGTTCTAAAATAATATCCTTTTTAAACTTTTTAATAAAACTCTTTCTAGATTTTAATATGTTGCTTACACGTACTTCAAGTATGTTGGCATCAAAAGGTTTTGTTATATAGGCATCTGCACCAATCTTATAACCCGAATCTTGAGATTTCTTTGCGGTTCGTGCCGTTAATAATATAACTGGTATATGGCTTGTTAAAATATTAGATTTAATATTACTACATAACTCTATGCCATCCATTATTGGCATCATAACATCACTTACAATTAGGTCTATATCATTTTTCTTAGCAATCTCTATCCCTTCTTTACCATTATTGGCCTCATAAATATTGTAGTTATCTTTAAAAATGTCCTTAATAAATGTTCTTACCTCTATATTATCTTCGACCAATAATATGGTTGCTTGGGGTTTCTTTATACTAATATTTTCTTTAATTTTATTTTGATTTCCTGTATTCAATTGGTTTATTGAACGAATACCTTTGTCTAAATAAACTTGCTCAACAACCTCACTAGCTCTTGAGTCATTTATAATCTCTTTTTTACTTAAATGTTTCTTTCCTAAAGGTAATAATACTGTAAAGGAGGTTCCTTTACCCTCTATACTAGTTACTTTAATTGTTCCTTTATGGAGCTTTACCAGGCTTTTTGTTAAAGCTAGACCAATTCCTGTTCCCGAACGAGTATTTTCATTTTGCCCTAATTGATAAAAACGGTCAAATACAAATTTTAAATTCTTTTTTGGAATACCTATTCCATTGTCTTTTATAACTAGCTTAAAAAAACAATTTTCTTTTTTTTCTTTTATACTTTTTCTTTCTATTGTTGAAACGTCAATAGAAATTTCCCCATAATCTGCTGTAAATTTAAACGCATTTGAAAGTAAGTTAAGAACAATTTTTTTTATTTTTATTTTATCACACCAAACATTAATATCTTCATTCGAGGAATTAAATGTATACTTGATGTTTCTTTCTTTTGCTAACTCATCGAATGAAAGTTTAATATTCTCTATATAAGAAACAATTTTATTTTTAGAAGCTTTTAGCTGTAATTTACCAGACTCGCTCTTTCTAAAATCAAGTAACTGATTAATTAGTTGCAGTAATATGTTAACATTCCTATATATATTTTCATGCTGTTTTTGTATAAAATCATCTCCAGATTTCTTGCTTATCATCCGCTCTAATGGCCCAGCAATTAAAGTTAATGGCGTACGAAAATCATGAGAGATATTAGTAAACAACCTTAATTTCATTTGATTTATTTCCTCTATTCTTTCTTTTTCTAAGCGCTCCTGTTTTAATTCATTTCTTTCATAGATTCTTAAAAGACTATATTTTCGAATGGCTAAAAGTATAGCTATAAATATACTTCCGTAAATAAGAAAAGCCCACCACGTTTTCCATGGAGCAGGAAGAATATTTACAACAATTTCTTCCCCTTTTTCATTCCATAAACCATCACTGTTAGATGCTTTAACTTTAAAAACATACGACCCTGCATCTAAGTTTGTATACGTAGCAGATTTTTTATTTCCAATATAATTCCAATCATCATCAAACCCATCTAGCTTATAAGCAAATTGATTTTTATTTGGTTGGGAATAACTCAACGCAACAAAATTAAAACTGAAAACATTTTGATAATATTTTAAATGAATCTCATTTTTAAATTTTGTTTTGTTTGGTAATGGTTTATTATTTACAAGAATTGATGTAACAAAGACTGGTGGTACAAAGGCGTTTTCAACAATGTCGTTAGGGTTAAAAAAATCGAGCCCATTAGCTCCCCCGAACACTAAATCGCCATTATTCAACTTTAAAAAAGCACCATAGTTAAATTCATTTCCTGCTAAACCATCGGAAGTATCAAAATTCTTAAACTGTTTAGAATCTATATTAAGTCGGCTCAAACCATAATTGGTACTTAGCCAAATATGGTTATAATTATCTGGTAAAATACCGTAGATTACTTCGTTTGGCAAGCCATTGGGTATGCCATATTTTATACTTTTTTTGGATGTAGAATTATAGTAATACAATCCATCCCCTTCTGTACTAATCCAAAGGTTTTGTCTTGGGTCTTCATAAACACAAAGTGTTGCACTTGTATTATATAAATCGCTTTGTTTCTCTTTATAATGTATTGGGTTAATCTTATGCGTTTTAATATCCATTTTAACTAAACCTTTAGCTCCACCAATTAATAAGGTGTTAGCATCAGAAGTCTCTGTTATAGTATAGATAAGAGAACCTATTAAATCTGTTGGATCTTTTATTCTTGTTATTGTATTGGTAAGAACATTTAGAACGTTTAAACCTCCTCCAGAAGTTCCTATCCAAATATTGTTATGGCAATCTTCTAATAAAGAGATAACTCTATTATTACTTAAACTTGTACTATCTCCAATTTTATTTTTATACTTTCTAAATTTAAAGGGAAGTTTTTTGGTGTTTAAAAAATTAAGACCTCCTTCATGTGTACCAATCCAAAAATTTCCATCTCTAGTACGGATCATTGATTTTACATTATTCGCACTAAGACTATTAGGGTTGTTATCATCATGAGTATAATAACTAAACAATCCTGTTTTTTTGTTTAAAAAGTTAATTCCCCCACCTTCTGTTGCTACCCATAAATTATGGCTAGGGTCTTCTATTATAGAACTAACTACTTTATAATTTAGTTTAGAATTGTTTGTTCCTGAAGAAAAATGTTTGAACAAATCAAAGCTTCTATCATAATAATTTATTCCTCCTGCGTAGGTCCCTATCCAAATATCTCCCTTACTATCTTCAAATATGTCATATATAGAATTATGACTTAAGCTATTGGAGCTATTTTCATTGTGAACATAATGTGAAATAGAATTTCTATTACTATTAATAACATAAAGTCCATTGTACGTCCCTATCCATAAATCTCCTAAGTAGTCTTCTTTTATACTTCTTACTTCATCACTAATAGCCAATGTATTATTTACGCCTATTTTATAAGGTTCAAAAGTAGTATTCTCTCTATTAAATAAGAACAACCCGTTTTTAAAACCTAACCATAATTGCTTTTTATTATCTTCATAGAGTACAGGCACATAATTCATCTTTTTAGATGAATCGTGTGGGTAAGCATAATGTTTAAAACTGTCTGTTTTCTGATTATAGACGTCTACACCTACTGTTGTGCAAATCCATAAATTACCATCTGCTGTTTTTAATAACGAGTTTGCTTGGTTGTCATTTAATTTGCTAGTGTCTGTCTTTAGGTTTTTATAAGTTGTAGTAATCCCACTTTTTATATTAAATTTTTTTAACCCTAAGTTAGTTGCCAACCATAGGTGGTCTTTATCTTCTGCCTCAATATTCCATATTTCGTTGTTTGCGATACTTCCTTCATTGTTGGTTTGCTTAAATCGTTCAAAGGCATCCTTATCTGGCATATACCTATTTAACCCATTAATTGTTCCTACCCATAAATTTCCAAGTTCGTCTTCGAACAAAGATTTTATAATACTATGACTTAAGCTATTTTTATTTTGGGAGTTGTATCTATATGTTTTAAAAGTATACCCATCATATCTATTTAGCCCATCCCTTGTACCAAACCATAGAAATCCTTTTTTATCCTGTAATATAGATAGAACAGAACTTTGAGATAAGCCATCTTTTAATGAAAAATGTTTAAATTTTAAAGCTTTATATTCATTCGTGTTTCCCTGACCCAAAAGGGAAGTTATTACTACATTTAGAGAAAGAAATAATATAAGGGTTCTTAATTTCATACTCGTGGTCTTTTAAATAAACAGTACGTTATGACTATTTTTTAGCTAGTTATTTTGTCTTGCTGATGATTTTCGCTCTATTAAGCTTGATTTTAATATTATAGTTTCATTTATTATGTCACTAGAGTTTTCTTTTATTTGAGACAATAATAAAGTAGCCGCCGTTTTTCCAATTTCAAATCCAGATTGATTTATTGTTGTTAAAGATGGCTCAATAACAGAAGAAATAGTCTCATTACTAAAACCAACTATAGCAATATCTTCTGGCACCTTAATACCTCTTTCTTTTAAATATTGAATAGCACCTATTGCTGCCACATCGTTTGCAGAAAAAATACCATCAACTTTATACGGAAGAGATAATATTTTTTTAATATTTTCAACACCATCTTTTTCCATCAAGCTCGAACTCAAAACAAGTTCATCTCTTAACTTTATTCCATGCTTTTGGAGTGCTGCTTTATACCCTTTAAATCTATTCTTATATATTTCAAGGTTTTTCGGCCCCGAAAAGTGCGAAATAATTCTACATCCATTATTAATTAAATGCTCCGTAGCATCAAAACCGGCCTGAAAATCATCAATAAGAACATTGCTATTATCTGGAATATCACAATGTCTATCAAAAAAAACCAAACGTGTTCCTCTCTTTTTAAGGTCTTCTAAATGTTGGTAATTTTCCGTCTCCATTGAAACTGACATTAGAACTCCATCTACCCTATTTGCCGATAAAATTTCAACTATATTTTTTTCCCTTTCTAACTGCTCTAGTGATTGGCAAATAATTACGCTATAGCCCTTCTTATAAGCAGTCTCTTCTATACCTGCTATTGCCGAAGAAAAGAAATGACGAGATATTCTTGGAACTATAACCCCTAAGGTAAAAGTTTTACTTTTTCGTAAGTTAGAGGCCAAATGATTCCTCTTATAACCTAGCTCATTAGCCTTTGCTATAATCTTATCTTTTGTTTTTTTTGTAACTCTTGAACTATTATTTAGCGCTCTTGAAACAGTGGAACTATCTATGCTCAAAATTTTAGCAATATCATGTATAGTTACTTTATTATTCTCCATTCTTAATTATAACAATAGTGCTATTTACTTTCTTTTAATATTCTATAAACCCTTAAAAAATTATCTAAAACAAATAATAGCAAATATCCTTTTTTTATTAATATAAGTTAATGCTTTAAAATAGATTTTTTTGCAGGCATCATAGTCCTACAAATACTTTATTTTATACATATATTATTCTACAAATATAAAAATACCAAAATACAATCGATTGTATTTTGGTATTTTTTATTACTTTTACCTAAAATTCTATAATCATTTACAAAATAAAAAAAATAATATACTACTAATTAGAAGCTAAAATATTATGAAAACCAAATATGAAGTTCGCTATGCATCTTCGCCTAAAGATGTAAAAAATTACGATACAACAAGACTAAGAAAAGATTTTTTAATCGATGATTTAATGACTTCCAATGTCATAAATTTTGTTTATTCTCATTACGACAGATTTATGACTGGTAGTGCCGTACCTACCAAGACACCTTTAAAATTAGAAACAATTGACGCCTTAAAGGCATCGTACTTTTTAGAACGAAGAGAGTTAGGAATAATAAATATTGGAGAAACTGGAACGGTAACCGTAGATGGCACATCTTATATATTAGAACATAAAGAGGCTTTATATTTAGGCCAAGGAAATAAAGATGTTGCGTTTTCTAGTAAATCTGAAAACAACCCTGCGCGTTTCTACTTAAACTCTACTCCTGCACATAAAGCATACCCTAATAAAAAAATAGGAATCAAAGATGTAGAAGTTATTGAATTAGGTTCTCCAGAAACAGCAAACGCTAGAACATTAAGAAAATACATAGTTAATAGTGTGGTTGATGTTTGCCAATTACAAATGGGTATGACTACTTTAAAATCTGGAAGCTCTTGGAATACCATGCCAGCTCACGTACATGATAGAAGAATGGAAGTTTACTTTTATTTTGAAGTCCCAACTGATCAAGCTGTTTGCCATTTTATGGGAGAACCACAAGAAACCAGACATATCTGGATGAATAATAACCAGGCTATTATATCGCCACCTTGGTCTATACATTCTGGATCAGGAACAAGCAGCTATAGCTTTATTTGGGGAATGGCAGGTGAAAATTTAGACTACGGAGATATGGATCATTGTAAAATAAACGAATTAAAATAAATTTAAAAATATGTCAACTAAATTATTTGATTTAACAGGAAAAGTAGCATTGGTAACTGGTGCTGTTCATGGTCTAGGGATGGCAATGGCAAAAGGTCTAGGAAATGCAGGAGCAACCATTGTAGTAAATAATCATACAAAAGACGCATTAGATGAAGCCATTGCAGAATATAAAGCCTGTGGTTTAAACGCCTATGGTTATGTATTTGATGTTACAGATGACAAAGCCGCAGAAAAAACAATTGCACAAATTGAGGCTGAAGTAGGCCCAATAGACATTTTAGTAAACAATGCGGGCATCATTAAAAGAACGCCAATCATTGAAATGGAAACAGCAGATTTTGAACAAGTTATAAAAGTAGATCTTGTAGGGCCGTTTATAGTATCTAAATATGTTGCCAAAGGGATGATTGAAAGAGGTGGCGGAAAAATAATTAACATTTGCTCAATGATGAGCGAATTAGGTAGAGATACCGTTAGTGCCTACGCAGCCGCAAAAGGCGGTCTAAAAATGCTAACCCGAAGTATGGCTACAGAATGGGCAAAATTTAATATCCAAACAAATGGTATTGGACCAGGCTATTTTGCTACTAGCCAAACAGCTGCAATTAGAGTAGACGGACACCCTTTTAACGATTTTATTATTAAAAGAACACCAGCCGCACGTTGGGGAAACCCAGATGATTTGCAAGGAGCTACCATATTTTTAGCGTCTAAAGCAAGTGATTTTGTTAATGGGCACGTGGTTTATGTTGATGGAGGAATTTTAGCCACTATTGGTAAACCAGCAAACGAAAACTAAAAAATTTAAACAAATGAAACGACTTCGTAAATCGATTCTATTTTCTTTAACATTATTGTTGCTTTCTTCTTGTGCAAACAAAGAGGAAGCAACTACTATTAGCGTTAAAAATACACTTAATGTTGAAAGAACATTCGAGACCATAGAATTAACCAAATCTTTTTTAAAAGTTGAAGACCTCTCTACAACTGGCATTCTAAATACAGAAACAAAAAAGCTAGAGCTAACACAAACTGTAGATAACGATAGCGATGGTGTTTTAGATGTTATTTTATTTCAACCAAAAATTAAAGCAAATTCAGAAGTTAATTTTAAAATAGTTACCGTTAAAAAAACAGAAAAGCCTACTGCGCCAGAATTATGTTTTTCGCGTTTTGTACCAGAGCGTACCGATGATTATACTTGGGAAAATGACAAAGTAGCTTTTCGCGTTTATGGCCCAACAGCACAAAAAATGATTGAAGATAGTATCCCTGGCGGTACATTGTCTAGTGGTGTTGATGCCTGGTTAAAAAAAGTAGACTATCCTATTATTAATAAATGGTATAAAAAGGAAACGGAAACAGATGGTACGTATCATGAAGATACTGGAGAAGGTCTAGATAACTTTCATGTTGGTATAAGCAGAGGTGTTGGGGGGATTGGTATTAAACAAGATAGCACTTATTGTTTTTCTAAAAACTATTCCGAATGGAAAACGCTAACAACAGGACCAATTAGAACAAGTTTTTATTTAAATTATGAAGACTGGGATGCAAATGGAAATAAAATCATAGAGTCTAAAGTTATAAGTTTAGATTTAGGTAATAATCTCTCCAAATTTAAAACTTCTATTCAAGGAAGTAATACAATTTCAGCAGGGCTAACGCTTCATGAAAAAGATGGTAACGTTACAGGGAGTAATGGCAATGGCTGGGTAAGTTATTGGCAACCCCATGGAGAATCAGAGCTAGGAACAGCTATTTTAGCTCCTAAAAGTACTTTTATTGCTTATGAAACCTATACCTCTGAAACCAAAGACTTAAACAATGCTTATGCAAAATTAAAAGTAGAAAATAATGAAGTAATTTATTATGCTGGTTTTGGTTGGAAAGAGAGCGGACAGTTCAAAAACAAAAAAGATTGGGAAGATTACTTAAATAAATTTAGTCAACAAATTAACAATCCATTACAAGTTAAAGTACTCAATCGTTAAAATTGCATAATATATAACTACGTGTCCCCCAAAGCTTATTTATATATTATGCTATTTTTTTAAGTTCCATACAAATCCTTTTTAAACTATTGCTTTACTAAAATATAAGACCTAAGAATAGCTCTAGTTTATTATCTTATAATAAATTTACCCCTAAAAATAGTTACTCACCAGAGATAACCCTACC
>NZ_JADGES010000175.1 GCF_016744255.1 Maribacter sp. | reverse complement strand
ATAGTCCCAATAAGGTTCCCTGGTTTTATGCCACTAACCGAATTTATAATTTTTAAGCGCGTTACCTTGTCCATGGCTTTAATCGCTTCTTTGGTATACTGCATCTTATTTTTTTTGTTTATGTGTGTTGTTAAAATTCATTGCTTATCAGTTTTGATTTAGTTTAAGCAGATAAGAAATAAGTTTAGGGGTGAAGTACCTTCTTGTTTTGCTCTATGGAAAGGTTCGTATTTTGTTAATCTAAGTCTACTTGCCTTTCTTTAAGTTCTTTTTCTGTTATAATTTCTAAACTACTTTTTCCCATATTTGATTGGCATTTAAGCGGAAACTTCCTAGTACATTAAAATTGCATTCTTCTGGTGGTAATAATCGATAAAAAAAGTTTCCTTAGTGTATCGCGTTGGTATACATGGTAGACTTCCTCTATAATAGTCTTAAATGTAAATTTGGCGCTTTATATTAAGTTGTTATACTCAAAATCATACATTAAGGCTTTAATAAGATTTCTATTTTTTTCATAATTTCTTCTGCTTCATAGGCCTTTTGGTCACTTAGTTTTCTATTTATTGTAGATGCAGCATGGGCTTCTTTTAAAAGTTTTTGATACTGCTCGTATAGTATTTCTTTTTCTGATTTCTTTTTAAATAATCCAAACATAGCATGTCTTTTAAGTAAAATTTCGTAGTATAAATCGCGAAGTAAAGATATAAAATGTTTAATTAATTTGTGTATTTTTTAAACAAAATAAAAAGAAGTGAATTAATATGAATATATTTGTAGGGTAATTCTCCTATAGGGAGCAACACTAAACTAAGCTTATGCACAAAACAGCTATTATACGTTGCGAGCATTTCAATGTCGCTCATAAATTACGTAATAAGAACTGGGATAATGAAAAAAATCGTACCATTTTTGGTGAATGTAATAGCCCTAATTATCATTGGCATAATTACGATTTAGAGGTTAAGACTATTGGTTTTTGTGATCCAGAGACGGGTTATGTAATCGATACAAAAAACCTTTCGAGTCTTATTAAAGATAAAATATTAGACAGGTTTGATTATAAGAACCTAAACTTAGATATAGCGCAATTTGTAGAGTTGAATCCTACGGCAGAAAATATTGCTATGGTAATATATAAGATACTTAGAGCAGAGTTAGAGGAACATTTAAAGCTAAAAATAACTCTACGAAACTCCAAGAAGCTATGTAGAATATCCGCACAGCTAATGCATCCTATTTCTAAAAAAAAAGACGTAACGTAAATGGGATTAAAGCTTTACGTTCTTAAAGTAACTTTCTAATACCAATAAAAACAAGAAGCATTAAGGAGTACCATAAGAAGAAAGAAATAATATATTCTTTGTAGCCCGTAATTAGCAACACACTTATGATTAAAAGCTGAAAACCCAGCCCAAAAATAGATATAGCGGACATAAATAACTTAGGTAAAGTCTTCCCTTTATGGGCATTAGCATCTAGTGTATAGATTATTTTATCAAACACTCCATAAAGCATTTTGTAAATAGCAAAGAGGAGGTTTACATTTTTTTGTTTTTCTCCTTTTAAAGCTATAGGTGTCTTATCTTCAAAAATTCTACTGGTGGTATCTCCGTTTACTGTATTCCTTAAAATAACATAATAGTAATTGTATAAAGTGCCTTGTAATTGGATTCCTAAAAAGGAAAAAGAACAGAGTATAAAGCTGGTCTCTGTTGTATGCCAAATGGCTAAAATAATGAGTGCATTTAATAGTATATCGGCAATAGAATCTAGGTAGCGACCTGTATATGAAGGAGTTTTTTTTACGCGTGCTAATTCTCCATCCGCAGCATCTAATATCGATTTTAGAATTAAGAAAAAAGCGGCGGCCCATAAATAGCCTAATAGAATACAAGCAACGGATATTAAGCCCGCAATAATAAACCCTATGGTGACATCAATAGGGGTATATGAAGTTTTTTTAAGTAAATTAGCTATATGTCTTGCAATAGGTCTTCCGTAATCCGAAAGGTCTATAAAGGTGTGATTTTTAGGTAATTTAGACATATTGCTTTTTTGATTCTAAAATTTTTCTGGAGTGTAAAACCCAAACTTTAAAAAGGGTAAAGTTTTTTAAAAAACTATAAATGTACAATGGCTTCATAGATAAACCTGGATCAAGCACAAAACTTGTGTGAGAATTAGTATTATAGTTTAATCTTTGTTAAAAAGAAAATTTTGGATTTATCACTAGACCTTTTAAAATTAATAC
>NZ_JADGES010000015.1 GCF_016744255.1 Maribacter sp. | reverse complement strand
CAAAACTAAATAAAAAGTTTTGCAGATATATTAGTCCAGATACATTCGTTTCTACACCAATCAAAATCAGAAAACTTCGAAAAGATTTCAGAAGATAACTCTAAAGCTGCATCATACTTTTGGTCTTTCCGTAAACAATGTAATAAGCCAGCTCCTGTAAATTTATTTTCTTCAACAGCCCACATTTCCTGATAAATTTTTGTAGCTCCTTTAAAATCACCAGACTTTCGTAATTGATTCGCCTCTGTACCTTTATCTAAATTATCTGACATTAATTCATCACTTTATCTGTTGTTTTAAAATGTACTTTAGCTACATTCTTTAATATGCCTACAGTATTATTATCAACTAAACTTCTTGCCTGGAGCACAACTTTTTTAGAAGCACCTTTTGATAATTTCATTCCATATTCAATCGATAATTTATTCATTTTTTCTAAAAACCGTGCCCTTGCCAAAATTGAAGCTGCTGCAACAGAAGTATATTTTTCGGCTTTATGTTCTTGTTTTAAAGTTATCTCTCGTCCTTTTTCTTGTAACTGGCTAATAATGAATCGTTCATCTGCAAATTTATCTGAAATTGCCAATTCACAATCGACTTTGGCTAAAACCTCTTCTATGGCCTTTGCATGACCCCACGCAAGCAAGGTATTTAAGTTCTTTCCTTCTTTTTTGAAAGATTCATACAAATTATTGTAAGTGAGTGGTGCAATTTCAACAATTACATACTGATTTACACAAACTCTTTTTATCATGTTGGCTAGCTCAAGTATTTTTTTGTCACCAATTTTTTTGCTATCCCTAACTCCATTATTATCCAAAATTACTTTTGTTTTTTCATTAACATAAACGCCAGCTACAACAAGGGGGCCGAAATAGTCTCCTTTTCCTGACTCATCAGTACCTATAGCATTTGTAAAAGGATTAACCTTTTCATTATCTACTGTATCCTGGTTAACATGCTCTTGCTGTACTTTTATTACTTTACCTTCAAGGTAACCTGATAATTTTGACAAAAAAAATGAATCTTTAATTGTTGAATAGTCATACTTAATATCTCCTTTTTTATTATAAAAAACTCTAAAATTTATTGTATCATTATCTACTTTAATTTTGAATTGTCTACCATAATTGATATCCTTGACCTCTAAAATATTGTACGCATTCCTTAATTTGTTCTCAATTTCTTGTAATATTGCTCCGACATTATCCATAGAATTATAATATAGTTAGATAAATATAAGCAGAAATGGCTTTAGAATACAAAGACCTTCCAATCAATAGAGAGAAAATAGACCAGATATTAAATGAATATCCGGGAATCAATTCTTTTACCAAAAGTAAAAAATCTAATGGGTTTTTTCAGTATCACCTTAGTACTGCAAGTGGCCCTGCATGTTTAAATGTATATTTCCTTAAAAGCGGCGGAACTACATTTCATCCTACAGGAAAAAATCAAGATTTCACTTTATCAGTTGCTGGTTTTCTTAAAGCAAATTGTTTAAGGGGTGATGGTGAAACCAAAAGTATTAGGATAGCAAATTTCCCTTCTGATGGTAAAGGTTTATTATTTAATTTTTTAATAGAAGAATGTAATGCAGAAATAAATAATGGACATAATCATATTCATGGTGAACAATATAAGATAGTTGGGAAAGATGGTGATTCAGTAGTGTTTTGGATTTATACAAATGGTGCCTGTCATATACAAGGACGTCAATATTCAGTTTATACTGATATCTTAGAAATGTTAGCTGAAATAATGGATTTTAAGGAGATAATAGATAGTCAGCTCAAAACTATAAAAGTTGATATAACTGCAGCAGAAGCTTTAGGAGATATGCAGGTACTACTACCTTCCACATTTGATTTCATTAAAGATAAACTTAAAGCTATTATTAGTCCAGCTCTTGCTTTGAAAAAACTTGATATAGAGTTAACTGATTATTCTAGCTTTGCTTTTCCTGTTCTGAGAGGTTTGGAAGGCTATTTAAAGCAGGTTCTGGTACAATTTGGTATAGTTATTGGGAAAGATGGTTTTGGAGAGATTGTGGAGTCCAATAATTTAGGAAGACTCGTGTTAACAGAATATGCAAGAGAAAAAATTACAATTTCCAGCAAACAAAAAGTTATATTAGACCTTTATAAATATTTTAATAAACATCGGCATGGACTATTTCATGTTGATTCAGCAATTGAAAGTGCACGTGTACTAGAAAATAAAAGTGAGTGTATAGCGTTAATTGATAAAACAGTTATATTGATTGAGGATTCGCATAAAAGTTTATTCTAATGGAAAAACCTTATCACATAAGTGATTATTACGATAGTTTTAAATCGCAATTAGTGTTTTCAACAAGTTATTTAAGCTTGGAAAACTATATTGCTGATTTAGCTCATTACTTTCGTAAAACAAAATATAAAGGCAATGTTATAATTGATTTATTGCTAAGTAATGGTAAAAGTCGGAATAGATACATTCAAATATATTTTGATGGGAAGAATTTTGATATTGAAATTGCCAAAAGTATTAGGGCTAATAAGGAACTCCAAGAAAAAAGTTTAAACTATTATGCAGAAAATTCGGAGTTGTTAAAAGATAGTGTGCTTAATAAAGCACAAACATATTTAATTAAGAATAAGATTACTATATAAATCGTGTTGAATAGGTGCTAAACTGATTACATTGCATTAAAGTCCATTTCACACACATTGCCTTTGCTCCTGCCGTCAGTCAGTTAATAAGTGTTCCCCTATCTCTTCAATTATTTATAAAAGACTGAATATTTATTTATATCATCTCCTTTCATCAGCTAAGTCAAAGCTATGCATCTAAATCTTTGATGAGTTCTTTTTTAGATTTAAAAATATCACTTTTTAATACTACTTGATGAAGCGTTTCGAGGATATTTACTTGCAAGTCTTTCAATTTATTTAATTCAATATATTTTCTATTTGATTTATGAATCATCTTGTTCCTAATTTGATACATTGATGTAAGCGATTCAATAAACTCAAATTTTTGATTGACGTTATTCTTATAAAGAAAATAGCCCATTCTTTTTTTTACCATTTTAGCCATTCCATAAGTTTCTTTATCCAAAAGAAAGATGCTCTCTATTATTGTTATAAGATTAGTAACTCTAACATGTAAATCATTATCCGAAATGGCTTTAGAAAAATATTGAATCATTCTCATGCATAGCTCATCTAGTTCATTTTTATTTTTCTTATCAATCAAATTCCCAAACGTATCAAGTAAAGGCTGAAAAGCTTTAATCATTTCCTTAGGAGGGTGGAGAGGTTTTTGTTTTGCGGAAAGAGTTATGCTAAAGCCATATTCATTAGTGTCATCCGATGAAAGGAATTCAGATTCATAGGGCATTCTTTTATCAATATCTACTGCACATTCTTCATTAGGAAAACCAATAGTTGGTGATAATAATTTTAAAATATCTGCAAAAAATGATGCTCTCTGATAAGCTAGTCCTCCGCCTTTCTCACTTTCCGCTCTTATTTTCAAGGAAAGAAATACTCTACCTTGATATTTTCTATAAACTTTATCGAAATCTTCTTTAGTTTGAGAAGTGTTTTCATCAGTGAATTTCCTCCATAGATTATCAAAGTACTCTTGGTTAAAATAAGTTACTGTACTATTACCAATACTGAATTTTTCATCAATATACATGTTAATTAATGGGAAGTAGTAAGTCGTTTCTTTTACATCTTTAGCAAGTTCATCATATATATATTCTAAGAGGTTTTTCTCCGCTTTATTATTAATGTGAATATTCACTATCCATAAGAAACCTTTTTGTTTTAAATAGTCATCTGATACTATGTTTTCAAATTGTTTTAAAGCTAATATTTCTGTTATGAATTTGTAGTAATCTATGTAAACGCTTTTGTCTTTAAAGCCATACCAAACTTTACTTATTAGTACGCAAATATCCCTTTCTAAATATTCGGGTATATAGCTACTTCTAAATGAAGGAAACTCATCAGAAAGTTTATCAGACCAATCATCTATCATTAGGTTTCCAATAGAACCTTTTCTAATTGGGGGCTTTTTGTATTTAGGATTTTGAAGTTTCTCTAAACCTTCTATTTTATCAACAAAACTATACGCTTTTATATTTAATTCTTGTTCTATCAAGCTATTTTCGTTTTATATTCTTTTAACATTAATTGTGAATATTTTTTAATCTTACCATCAAAGATTCGAGGTTTATATGAATCTTCCAAAATAGATATATCATCTATATAATTAATTATTAATTTTCTGTTTTTAATTTTAGCTTCATTATCTAAATCATATAGCAAAGCTATTATTAATACAGTTCTTATGAGAAGAATAGCTTCAAATGATTCTCCCCATTTAATTGTTCCATGTTTAAAAGGTTTTTGAATTTCATTTTTATAACTCTTAATTCTTTTTTCAATCTGTTTTAAAAAGGTATTCTTAGAATTTATATCTCCAATACAAAATGCCCATCCAGTTATATCTATTAAACCCGAATAATCTTTGTGAGATTTAATATTTTCAATATTCTTAAAAAATTCATTTGACCATAAATCCATAATATGATTTGAATCAATTTTTTTACTTTCGACAAGGTTAAATAATACTTTTTCAGTAAACTTTTTCTCTATTGACGGATGGAAAATGTTTAAGCAATTTTGAAAAATATAGTCTAAACCCCTTTGATTAAAATTATTGGATAAGACTTCAAAGATGTGATTGAAGATGTTTTCTTCATAAAATTCTAATTTATCTTTTTTTCTTAACCTTATGTATGAAAGAAAGTTGGTTAGAATATCTAAGATTTCTGTTTTGGTACAATTACCATTAATAACATTCTTAAACTCGTCATATTCGGTTTTTGATTTTACAGATGGCATGTAAGATAAAAGTGCTGCAATGCTTAGTGGTTTTATGTAGCTTAACTTAATTTTAAGAGAGTTCCTTATAAATTCAATGTCGTCATGCCAAAATAGCCTTTCAGTAAAGCAATTAAAGACTATTGATGACAATTTCATTAATGAAGTATTTGAGTAATCTTGATTTGGACTTCTCAACTTATATTTTTTTTCTATAAATAATAAAAGCTTTGTGAATTCATCAAAACCATGTTCGATTAGAATTTTGCAACCATAATGAATACCCCAGTTTTGAAAACAAGATGTTTCTCTAAAAGCTTCTCCAATATGTATGCTGTCTTTTAATGAAGTTTTAAAGTCTTGATGGAATAGGAATTGAAAACTATTTACTCTGAAATCTTTATAGTCAGAAAAACCTATTGGGTGTGTTTTACTAATTGAAGACTCTATATATTCTCTTAAACTAACAAGTTCCTGTTTATTCAAGTATTCTTCTAAAGAAGTTATTGTTTTTTGAGGTTGACTTGTTCGAGCAAAGAAATAGCCAATAGTTGACCAGAAATTTGAAATATCTTTTTTGCTATCAGAATTTTCTTTTAACAAACCTTTTAAGGTTGTTGATTTTAAAGGCTTATCAATTGCCTTGAAACTGTTAAGCTTGTCTAATAACTCTTCATTTGCAACTTCGTCAGGCTCTTCAATTTTCTTTCTAGAGTTTTCGGAATTGAATAATTGAATTAATTCTATATCCTTTTTATTATCTGCATTATTTATTATCTCATTGAGATGTGAATCAACTTGAATTAATACATCTATCGGAATTGAAGTTATAAGTAATGGGTGGTTTTTTGTTGCTCCTTGGATTGAATTGGATAAGTGAAATCCTTTGCTTAATTCGCCATTTTCAAATATTAAAATATATCTATCATGAAGTATGTTTTTGTCTCCACCGCCAGTACTTCTTAGGTCATTAATTTTTATGTTTAAAGAATCAAATAATGAAGGGTAATTACGAATAAAATACTTTAATCTTTTAGCTCTGTTTGGCTCTGAAATATCTGAATCACTTGCGATGTCGTCATCAAAAGAATTAACTTGAGTACATGTAAGTATTGAAAATTTTGTAGCTGATTTTGTTGTTCTTGATAGAAAATCTAAACCAAGAGTATCGAAAAATGGGTCTTGTATAACTACATGTTGAGCTTTATCTGAAATATCTTTAAACCATTTTAAAAATGAAATAGCTCCATGTTTTTTATCTTCGTCGTCCCATCCTTTTGGGAAAAAACGGGATTCAGATTTTTTGGGATTTATTTTATCAACGAGGTCATAAAATTCTCGGTCAGTTTTCACCCAAGGGTCTAAATCATTATCTCCAATAGACATTGTCGTGTATGACGATTTTGAAATTTTTTCGGCTTCTCTAATGTCATTTTCTGTTTTCTTGTTGCTTTTTGCTATTACATCTAACCATTCAGATTTTACTTTGCCTGCCATTCCTACCATTCCAATAGAGCTTGAAATATATCTTAATAAAACTGTTGGGTGTTTATACCAAATTTGATAATTATCCTTGTCTTTTTTCCAAATACTAACAGAGATTTTCCCTATTTGTTCTTTTGATGAAAAAACAACCTTAACCTCATTATCCTTTTCATGAACTAATTCTTTACACTCATCCAAAATAACTTGTCCCCCATTAGTTAGAAAACAGTTTATAATACGCTGTTTGTTTTCGGTATGTTTATTTGGTTTGATAATAACTTCAACTTCATTAGATGAAGCTATTTTTCTATTATTAACTTCTATTTCTCTTTTTATATTATTGAATGACACATGATTTATGTAATATTCATTTGAGCATTGTGTGTTTATAAACTCAATATTTCCAAGTCTTATGCACCCTGATTTTGAAAAAGGCAATGAGGTTTCATCTTCTAAATGATTTAATATTGACATCAATGCTCGTTTCCAATTCTCAAAATATTGATGCTTGTCATTTTTAAATAGAGATTGCTTATCTAAATTGTTAATGGTTAAAGAAAACGATGGGACATTCTGATATGGGCTATTCAATGATGCCTTATCATAAAAGTTTCTACTAATTAAGGTGTTGGTTTCATTAAAGATTATCGGTCTTACTTTAAAAATAGATTTTCTTTTATCAGTTTGCAGTTGTAAATCAAAATTGATTTTTGAGAAATTGATTTGGCTAATATCTAAAGATTCACATAATGATTTTCCATTAAATAAATCGTTTATGATTTTAACTATCGTTTTTGGACTATTATAGAGACTTAACTTTGCGATAGAATAAATTATATCATTCTCTTTATGTACTTTTTTAAAATCGCTTAAAAACGCTTCGCTTGAGGTTTCTCTTCTACTACTAATAATTACCCATGAATAAGTAATCTTATAAACTTTCTTTTTTTTATCATCAATTAGTAATATAAAAACTTGCCATGCTATTATAGAGGTTTTATCAAATAGTGGTTTTAATCTTTCGTCATTTGTTAATGCGGTATTAATCATAAATCTTTGAATATTTTTTTAGAGACGCTTTTGATTTATCTTACATCTACAAAGTTAACAACGTACCCTTAATAAAAAGGTTGGGAAGTCAAGAACTTTTATTTCCTTTACAAATCCCTTACCATAATTTGGTATTATCCATACTTTTGGGGTTTTATTGCCATTTCAAGGGTCGGGCGCTAAATTTCAGGATCTATTCTAACTATTAAGACTGCTATGAACTTATTGAAACATTTTATTGATAAACGAAATGTAGTACCCAGCCCCCTAAAATTCTTAACGTTCTACTCACCTATTGTTTTACCAAAATTCTCTTAGGCCAAAATCCTAATCCTCCCAAATAATACTTAAACAATGCTCACCATGAATTAAACATCGTTCATAAAATGGCAAATTTGCTTGATTTTCGTTCTTAACATTAAACCAGTCCATTGCAAAAATTGGTTCTGTATTTAATGCTTTTCTTCCCATACTAAAGTATTCACCAGCTACTGTATCCTCAGGCAATCTATCTTTGCCATATTTAAGCCATTTAAAACGGAAGTCATGTGAAGTCCAATACCATTTAATTTTGTTCTTAAATGAATAAACAACCATAATGGGATGATTGCCTATTGCACAAAACCTTAGAGCTGTTGCAGATTTGCTAACACCATATTTCTTAGCGAGTTCCTCAATTATTCTATATTCAAATTTCTTTTTATCACAGTATTTTTTAAAACCTGCTTCTGGCATAAGTAAGCAAGATGCAAAATAATCTGCTTGGCGTTCTGCTCTATTTCTACTCTTAAATCCCGTTTCCGAACAATGACTTGGAGATAAACCTTGTAGAAGCGCATTACGATGGTCGTCGATAAAAAAATGTCCTAATTCGTGAGCAAAGGTAAAACGAGCCCTCTCTGAATATGCTTGTTTAAGTCTAGTCAAGTTTATATAAATGTGAAATACACCGTTTTCACATTCTAACAAGCCATCAAATGAATCTGAGTAATTGCCAAAACTATAGCTGATATTATTTTTTTCTGCAATTAAAATCGGGTCGATTTGACCGTATGGAAAGTAATATTCGGAAATGCTACTAGCTAACTCATTAATTTCGACAACGTCATTTCTTGATAAAAAATCATTTTTTTCGGGCATCTTTTTTATCCTTGTTCATTTGCTCTCTATCCTTTTTAGATATTTCCTTTCCTTCTCTTGCAGCCATTGCTAAATTTGACACTGATTTATTTACGGCATTATTTAATTGAATTATTGGAATAGAGGAACCCGTCTCATTAATAATATCAGATAAATCTGGCCAACTGGATGGATTTGAAAATATGCCTTTATATTTCTTTTCGAAGGCCTCAACCTCTTCCTCAGTTTCAGGAAAAGCATATCCATATTTCCTTAAGAGTTTACCTATATTTTTGTTTTCTGAATACATAACTATTTTTTTACCTCTTTAGCTTCAATTGTCTTTTTAATATTTCCTTTGGCTCTTGAAATTGTTTGTCTAATATTCTGCCAAGTAGTTTCAAACATATTTTCTAGTAGTTTAATATTTTCACTAGTGAAATTTTTATCCTCTTCGTAAAACAGGAAATACATACGAATTAACTCTCGCTTTTTTTGGGAAAATTCCATTAGGCATTCATCAACTAAATTTCGTCTTCTTGCCAATTCCTCATCTAAATAATCGAATTCATCTTCGAGCAAGGCCCATTTCCATTCGCTGTCATTATCATCCATTGTATTTTTTTCATTCTCCCTAGAGGACTTGCTCTTTCTTAGTTCTTCGAAAAATTTGTTTTTGCCAATTACTGACAGATAAGATTTAAATCCACCTTCCTGAGTTTTGTGTTTAGTGGAATCAAATTCCCAACCTAATGGGTTTTTCCATACTTCAAGAAAGACATTTGACATTACAATTAAAGCAACCTCCTCCTTGTTAGCTGTGAAGTGAATTTTGTTAAAAATAACATTGTAGACAAAACCTCTAAATGTTTCATAGATAAAAGACATAGAAGCTTGCGCTTCATGTTCATTTTGGTCCATGTCATCTATCGTTAATAAGTGAGTTTCTATATCCATGCTTAGCCGCTATTATTATATGAAAAAAGTGTGACATTTCACTTTTGTCACACTTTGAACATCTGATTACGAAGAGAAATTAAATAACTCGGTAATAGATATTACAATGTAATAAAAAATAACAAAATGGCAAAGAATAAACCCACAGGAGACAACGCAAGAAAAGGAGCTGTTAAACAACGTTCACAAATATTAAACCCAAAAACTGAACTTTATGTAAAAAGAGATACCCAAACAGGAAGATTCATGGATGTAAAAACTACTGGCGGCAAGTTTAAAGGCGTTAGAAAAGAAAAGTAAGCTCAGAATCTCTCGGGCTTTATGTGAGAGAATTTTTTAACTATTAAAATTTGAAATTATGTATTTAAGCAAATTTTCAAAAGATGAGGTTAGTATATGTGAGCAAGATTTGTGTTTCACAGCTAAAGGCGAACAAGCAAAAACAATGGTTGCGATAGTAACTGTTGCTTTTGCATTATTTGCATTTTCAGAATTATTAAAATCATAATTAGTAAATGTCCTTAGCAAGACGCTAAACTGCTTTTTTAGAATAAAATTATGGAAGAAAAATTTAAACAAAAACAAGTACACTTTGATGCTGATAATAGCTCAGGTAAAATTAAAATTGAGAAGTTATGCTCTCTAATTGAGCATCATCCCTACAAGGATGATATTCATAAAATGTTTGATATTGAACATATTAAAAATGAATATATTTCCATTGAATTTATTGATTTAATCTACAAAAGAGTTAAGCACTTTGTAACAGATTATAATCGCTATAAAATTATAGCAGAAACTAAAGATGTTAATGTCTTTGAAGAATCAATTTCTGGAAGTAGTGACACCAACATTATTTTTAATTTTGAAGAGTATGTAGATATTGATGAGGTTAAAGAAGGTTTAAAAACTATAGCTATATATGATTCTAAAAATACGTTTTTAGACGAGTATGCTATGACCAAATATGCAAACAAATTATTTAAAATAGGACAAGCTTCACTTGCTAACTACAATGTTCAGTATTTTAAAGAAATGGCCAAAAATAGTGATGGCTACAATAAGGAGAAAAGCTATCGTTTAGTAGACCATAAAGATATTACTTACCTACGTGGTATCACATCTACTCGCTATTATGAATATGGAATTGATTTCACTTTCGTTGTTGGAATGTTAAGTCTACATAAGAATATGAAGACAAACCCAGGCATTGAATATAAAATAACTAGCGCAGCAATTAGCGAGTCAAAACTAGAAATTATCGCTTCTGAAAGACATACTAAAGATGCAGGTAAGTTTGGGCAAGTGTCATCAGCTATTAAAATAACCACAAATGATTTAGGTACAGGTTCTTTAAATTTCAGCAATGTGATTAATGTTATGCAAAATGATTCTTCTGGTTTCTATTTAATACCAAAGAAAGATTCTATGGTAGAAAATAGCTCACTAGTTATAAATCACAATACAAAGCCAGAGAATGTTTTTGTTTCATTGAAAGAAATGGATGAAATTCTTAATACAACTGATAGCTTTATAGAAGAATTGAATGATGTTAAGACAATAAAGAATCCAGATGAACTACGAGTAAAAATTCTTGCTAAAATTCAATCACCTAGGAGTAGTTTCAGCACTATTTCTAAGCTTTCCGATATCTTTAAACGAAAAATTGATAATGAAGTTAGTAATTTTAAAAAGCTTTTAGAAATGTGCAATAAGGCTGAGGAGCTGGAAATAGATTTCGACTTAAAAGATAAGTTACGATATATTATTTCTGATATCATTCTGTATGGTCATTATAGAGAGCGTTAATTGATGGGGAAATCTATTAAGAAAAGGGTTTCCTCATCAATACCAACCAGAAAGTTGTAAATAACATCTTTCTTCTATATCCTCATTTACCTTAAGCCATTTTGCTAATGAAATTCTTATTAAAGTTCCTTTGGGAATAACCTTAGGGGGATTTTCCATACCAACATATTTCAAGCTTTTTTGTTTGGGTATAACACCCAGTAATTTATGGTAATAAAAATATCTATCGTCTTCTAAAATTAAATCAGTATCACTTTTCCAGAATCCAACGCTACTATTTGGTAATTCCTGCTCATTCTCTGAAATGTATCCTTTATCGTTCTTTTGCCACTTTAACTTTCCTTCAAATAGGTTTTCTATATGACCTTCATATATTTTCACCCCGCATCTATTAAGAAAATCAGCTAAATCAGGAACTATTCTTATTTTTTTATTCACCTTAATAAAAACATCCTCTACGTGAGGTTTTCCTATATATGGAGAAGCCTCAAAATCAATATCCCAAACATCGCCGATATTTAAATCAGTATCCGCAAATTGGTACCAACCCTTTGGGTTTCTAGCTCCCCCTCGATTTAGTAAACGTATGTAACTATTATTTTCTAACACTAGTCCGCCAACACATACATGCTTACTTCCATATTTAGTTTTTGATGTGATAAGTACTTCCAATATTAAATATGTTTGATATCAAAATTAAACTCCAATGATAATTTTGTAGCTACTATTGACCTATGACATGCTTTATGTTGTTCTTCAACACAAAACAAAACAACTTTCTCAGCATTAATATTTTCAAGGTCTATTATAAATTGCTTGAAATTGAAGGGTTTTATAACTTGATTGTTATACTCCTCTATAAAAACATGACCTAGGGTCAACCTATCCCTTTTCAATTCTAAATTTTTTAAATCGGCTTTTTTCTGTAATTCTCTAATACCCTTGGTTGGAGCTAAATCTAGATAATGCAGATATTTGATATTCTGATTTTGAAGTTTGGATTGTAATTTTTTACTATTAACAAATGAGTATTTAGAACCACGAACACCTCTTCTTTGACGAATATCACAGAAAGTGTCAATTTCATTTTCAAGAAGTTTATTAAAAAAATCAGCTTCAGTAGAATTATAAACTCCTATTGTATAAAACTCCATCTCTATAAATAAGTATTTCTAGATGTGAAGCCCGTCTCACCAAAAAGGTCATTTGTTCCAAAACCTTTAGTTAGAATTTCAATAATCTCCTCTTGAGATTTTATTCCATTAGAAGTTATATGTTGGACTGAAATATTATGATTTAAAAGTTCCTGCCCAATTAATTTACATCTATGACATTCCTCTGGTTTTGATTCGCTACACATTAAGGCTACACGCATTTTTTCTTTATTTGCCTCTATTAATAAATTAATACCATCTTTAAAGAAATTTTTAGTTTTTAGTTTGTCATAATCAACTTTACCATCAGTATAACAAGATTTGTCATTAGGTAGACCTCCAAGGTATTCCCCTAGGAATTCATACGTAATATTATTCTCAGGCAAATCTTTTTCGAGCCATGCTCTATTAAAATGAAAGTTATATTTAGAGATTGGACTAGAGCGAACATCTAGAAGGAATTCTATTTGATGTTTTTTTAGTTCATTAACTAATTCATCAAACTTCTTATTCCCGTGACCAATTGAATAAATTGTTGATTTCTCCATAAATCAAATTTAGGATATTAACTTTATAAATCAAAACCCATTCCTATGTCTCTTACCGTGTTCTAAATAACAACTATTTCTTTTTAGTATTCAATTGTAAAAGTATAATGAATTAACAATTATTCAATTACGGAAATCTGTTAGGAAATTAAAAAATGTAGTAAAACCCATTCCACACACATTATACTCCCCTCCTAACGTCGGTGCGTATAATAAGTATTCCATTAACCTTGTAAAAGAAACTTTTAAGAAGAAAAATTTAAAGAAGCTGTATTACCTTATACTTTGCTTTTGCAAAGCAAAGTTCATAACGCGGAACATTATAGTACAAAAAGGTCGCTTTGTAACTTATAGGGGAATTCACGTTTATAAGCTATAATTCTATATTATGTAAAATATCTCTCACATTTTTAGCTTTTGGAAAAAGTACGACGAGCCTGAAATGAAATGAAGGAATGGAGTAGCAAGAGGGCAACGCGCTAGCGCGACATTGCGTAGTTTCACGGCTATATAATCAGTTGATTTTCAGTAATTTATAAACGCTCAATTTTACTTAAAAACATTGTTTTTTGCGGCAAAACCTTTGGAACCCCCTATGAACAGGCAAAAATTTGCGGCAAAATCCTAAATTCTCTACAGTAACATGGAAGATAGTCGATAATTGCCCGAATTAACATAATGCCTTTCAAAAGCCCTATACATACTGCAATCAATTATGTTAATCTGGGAAAAAAATAATTAAAAAATGCTTAAATGCGATTAATTCAGATGCAGAAATGGGTACCTCAATTGCCCTAAAAATTCATCGTTTTTATTCGAAAAATGTATTTATTCTAGCGTATCCGCTCTGGCGGATTTGCTGCATTTTCAAAGGGATGGATTCTCCACGCGAAATATAGAATTAATATTAAAACCGTTTTTAAGACCCAGCCTCTAAATCCATCACTTTAAAAACGTTTTTTGTTTACTCTTAAATAGCTTTTTTTTCTTTCTCAATATCTTTCATAATGGCTATCACGCCATTGGTTCTTCTTTTAATCCGAATCTCCAAGGCAAATGGGGACAATTGGTGCACCTCAAAAAGTCCTGTATGGCGACCAGAGCTCCTATATAAGGAGATACATCCTTGGAAAAATCACGGAAGCGTTGCGCCACCTCTTCTTTGATACTGATGGCTGAAAATCGATATTTTTGGTACTTATATTCCATTTTTTACTGTAAAAAATCGCCTGCTTACAGGGTTTTCAAAGGCTTTTACTGTAAATCCTCGTTTTACCTATTTTTTATAAATCTCCCAAAACCCCTATAAACAAAGGATTTACGGAGTAAATGAGATATGTAGCGCTGCGCGAGCACGCTACCCTCTTGCTTCTCCTTTTCGTTCGCCCAAAACGAGCCAAAAACTCGAACAACTCATAAAAAATAAGTTGCTCTTTTATTAAAAAACTAACTTTATAAATATATCTAAATACGATATATCAGGTAGCTTCAAATGATACGTCAGGTTTGTAAATTTAGCATGAATCAATAATTCACAAACTGTTTGCCATTCTACAAAAAAACTAACCCGTAGAGCTGTTTAAGATGATTTACTTAGTATATCCAGAGTGTTTTTCTTTTTTCCAACATTACTGGCTTTATTATTTTTAGTGCCATTTTCTTTTTTTATATCTTGAGAAGATATAATTATGGTTCAATACTTTGATTTACTTCCTAAAGGCCTTCGTTGTTTTTTTTTGATGCTTTGGGGGTTTAATATTTAGGGTTGATAAGACTTATAAAAAAGAGCGAAGTATGAGCCTGATTTATGCAGTCGTTCAAAACTAAATATTATTATTTTGCCATCCATAAAAGATAATGACGGAGGGCTTGTACATAGATTATTTATACGTTTTCTTTATGTTTGTTTATGGATTTTACCAATCGACAACTAAACATTGTAAGTATTGTTATATCACATAATAAGGTTAGTGCTTCTAAAATTAGAACACAACTCCCCCAACCTATTAGTATTCCGATACTCTACATTGAAATAAACAAACTTGTTTACTATAAGGTTTTATCAAAAATAGGCAGAGGTAAGTTAAAGGCTTATGTTATATCTCCAGATTATAAATAAATCTCTTTTTTTGAATAGTTTAAATTGATGCTCTTCGTATCCATTAAAGTACTACTCTAGCGAACTTGAGTCTAAAATGTGATTTTTAATTTTTGGGCTCATGTTCAAGACCTTTGTAATGAAGCTCTTTTTCCGAAATGAAGTGTTTACGAAATGGAGGAGAATGGGCTGCAATGGGATTTTAACGAGAAGATAAACATGTGAAAAGTTATAGTCTAAATATGCAGGTCACCTCGTAATATAGGTTTGTTAGGTAGTATATTTAGGGCTATTGTTTGCTTTTAAGCAGTGATATAATTTCATCTTTCTCCTTGAGTCATTCTGTGTATCTCTCAATAAACTTATAGGCAAGGAACTAAGAAGTACTATATAAACCAATCATTCCTGATTACATTAGGGTGATTATTTCTTAATTCTTATTTCAGGAAACATTGCTTCTGCTTCTTTGAAGAATTCGGATAAATTTATATTCTCACCTTCGCAAATGCTTTCAATGGTTTCATAACTCGTTCTATAAGAATCATCAACTTTTATCCTACGAACCGTTTTCTCATCTAAATTATGATTTTTAGCAAAATCACTATTGTTAACTACTTTGCTAACCCATCTAGCAGCAATATACTCAACTATTTTACGATTTCTATCTGTCATTGTTACAAATAAAACTAGAGTTAGAAGAATTATATCGGATTAAAATCCGAATATTTGATTTTTTTACTATATTTGATGCAGATTACATATTTTTGCGATTCTTCATATAAAAAATTTGAAGCATTCGCTTTGAATCTCGTATCAGAAAACTGGTAATTTAAAGGAACGAGATGATAAGTAAGATGCTCACACCTATGGGTGTGGGCTCTCTTATTGTTCCTCGGTATACCAGTACCTCTGATGCAGTAAGTTGAGTTCCACGCCTTTTTGTTTTTAAAAAAAAGGGCATTCTTCTCACCTTTTTCAAAGCTATCTTCTCTTTATAAATTATAAGAACTCGCATCAGATATTTAAACGAGCTCTATTATGCCACACAGTAATTTTAAATTATTAAAAAATAATGACTCCTCTGCTATGGTACAAATTCATGCTCAATACAGCAGAAGTATCTTTTGGGTCGGTAGGCGAATGATTAATGATCATTTTGTAATAGAATCCTTAGTTCAGGATACTTTTTTAAAATTATGGGTTCATAGGGACAAAATAGAATCTCCTAAGCATATTTTCTATTTCTTACGGTTTGTGATGAAAAGAGAATGTATTTCATACTATAGTAAACCTAAAAATAAGTTCTTTAGAAATGTCTATTCGTTAGAAAATTACGACAATTACCAAGACTATATGATGGGTTATGATCCCATACATGTATCTGAAAATCTAAAAGATCAGGAGTCGCAACAAAAAGCCTTCAACCGAATCAAAAGCGTATTACCCCTATTGAGTGCTGAAAGAAAGCATTTGATTGATCTCTGTTTAAAATATGGTTTTCAATATAAGGCTATTGCCGAGGTTATGGGAACAAGTATTAATGAAACCAGTCATGAAATAAAAAAAGCTATTAGTGATATCAAAACCATTATTAATAAGGGAGGTATTCCAAAAATCAAAAAAAGACCTCCTAACGGAATGAAGGTTCAAGATGTTATGACCGAGGAACAAGAAAGGGTATTGGAACTAAGATGTAGAAATAAATATTCCTTTGCCTTGATCGCCAAAGAGCTTAACCTCTCCCAAAAGGAAGTTCACAAAGAATTTATGGTGGCTTATAAGTTAATGCAGGAGAAACACCAACCACAATTGTCTTAATATGGAAAAGTCTACACTAAAACTGACTCGGAAAATCCAATTATTGGTAGACCTACCTACTAAAGAAGAACGCAAGGAAGCCTTGGACAAACTTTATCAGTGGCAAAACAGGTGCTTTAGAGCAGCTAACCTTATTGTTTCCCATTTGTATGTGCAGGAAAATATCAAGGAATTCTTTTATCTGTCAGAGGGGATAAAGTATAAATTGGCTGATGAAAAAAAAGATGAGCTAGGTATCTTACAACGCTCCCGAATCAATACTACTTATCGCGTGGTATCGAATCGCTTTAAGGGTGAAATCCCAACAAATATATTGTCCAGTTTGAATAATACCTTAATCACTTCTTTTAAGAAAAATAGTCAGGAATATTGGAAAGGTGAACGTTCCCTTAAAAACTTCAGGAGGGATATGGCCTTTCCATTTAGCTTGGAGGGCATAAGCAGATTATCTTATAATGATGAGAAAAGGGCTTTTTGTTTTCGTTTATTTCAAATTCCTTTTAAAACGTACTTAGGAAAAGATTATTCCGATAAAAGAGTTCTATTGGAGCGAGTCATAAAAGGAGAGGTCAAGCTATGTACTTCTCATATTAAACTGAAAGATGGTAAAATCTTCTGGCTACCAGTTTTTGAAATTGAAAAAGAGAAGCTATCCTTAAAACCAGAAGTGATAGCGGAGGCATCCCTGTCTCTTGAATATCCGATTGTAGTGAAAACAGCTAATACCAGACTTACCATTGGCACTAGAGAAGAGTTTCTATATAGAAGATTAGCTATACAAGCAGCTCGAAAAAGGGCGCAGATAGGAGCTACCTATTCTAGATCAGGTAAAGGAGTAAAAAGGAAAGTAAAAGCAGTGGATAACTTTCGCAAAACAGAAAGTAATTATGTATCCCATCGTATTCATGTATACAGTAGGAAGCTAATCGATTTTTGCATTAAACATCAGGCTGGAACACTCATTCTATTAAATCAGGAAGACAAGATTGGTATTGCTAAAGAAGAAAAATTTGTATTAAGAAACTGGAGTTATTATGAGCTAATGACCAAAATAAAATATAAGGCCAAGAAAGCAGGCATTGAAATTATTATAGATTAACCGATTTGGTTACGAGGGTGCTTGTACACCCGTAAGGTGAGGTTGATAATCACACTCACTAAATGTGAACAGCATATACAACGCGTGGGCTCTCTTTTATTTTAATCTCATTAATTATTCCTATCCCAAATGGATTACTTCATTGTATCAAATATTAATAACTCCCTTCCAAACACTTCTGTAACTTTTTGAGAAGCGTATGGAAAGGATTTTTTTAAAGGCTTTAAAAATTATCATGCGCTCTTGCTTTCTTCTTTCTTTTTAAATCGTTCTAGCAAATTGCCTATATCCTCACTTATCTTCGTTTCTACGACCCTTGCATAAATTTGTGTTGTTGATAGCTTAGTGTGTCCTAAAAGCTTTGATACGGTCTCTATAGGCACGCCATTGGATAGCATTACCGTAGTTGCAAACGTATGCCTAGCGACATGAAACGTGATGTACTTATTTATTCCACAAAATTGTACTATTTCCTTTAAATAACTATTTGCTTTCTGGTTTGAACAAAGCGGAAGTAACTTTTCTAATTTTACACCATCGAAACCCTCCTTATATTTATCAATGATTTGCTGAGCTTTTGGTAAGATTGGAATTTTAACCACTTCATTTGTTTTTTCTCGTTTGGTAAATATCCAATAGTTATTGTCAATCCCTATGGTTATTTGATTTGTGGTCAACTCCTTTAAATCAATAAAGGACAACCCTGTATAACAAGAAAACAAAAAACAATTTTTAACTTTTTCTAATCGTTCTTGATTAAAACAGGTGTCTTCAATTAATTGTAATTCTCTCTCAGAAAGATATTGCCTATCATATTTATCAAACTTTAATTGAAACTGTTGAAATGGGTTTTTAATTAACCATTCTAATTTACAAGCAAGATTTATCATTTTCTGGAATCTTTCTAAATGCTTCATAACTCCATTATTGGCTAAAACGTTTTCCATTTTTGAATTTTTATAATTCCTCAAATATTGTTCAAAATCACAAATGAATCGATAATTTAACTGCTTTAAGTAGATATCCTCTCTCTTTAATATTTTACTTAGAAACTTATATAAATATTTCTCCGTAGTATAGTAATTCTTCATAGTACCAAACTTCAAAACGGTAATCATATTGGTATTATGGTATTCAATAAGTTCTCTTAATGTTTTTCGATTATCATCTTCTCCAAGGAACCTCGCTTTTATAGAGTTGGCAGACACCATTATACCTTCTTCAAATAATTGCTTATGGCAATCCAGTATTTGATTATAGACTTCATCTAAGTAAGCGTTTAAAAATTTTACTTTTGTAGTATTTCCCCTACCTCTACCCTTATTAATGTCCCAATGATTCACCAGAACGCTTCTTTTTAAACTAATTTCTGCACGTTTTCCATCAACTGTAATTCGCGCATAAATTGAAAATTCATTAGAAAAACCTCTGGGCTTTCTAGTAAAGAAAATGACTGAAAATGTACTGTTTGTTTGCATTTCACGAGTTTTAAGTTAAACAATTTCATTTGTAAAACGAAAGTCAAATTGTTCTTAAAAGCTCTTTAAAATTACGACAATTCTGGTAAGAAGTGATTCACCTAATTGCACACTTTTTAGTTGATTTTAAATGATATCAATTAATATCATAAAAAATTAAAACACTGATAATCATACGATTAACAGTGTTTTGTTGTAACCTATTACTAGGTTCGTCGGGATGACAGGATTTGAACCTGCGACCACTCGACCCCCAGCCGAGTGCGCTACCGGACTGCGCTACATCCCGAAATTTAGTTTACAAAACTACTAAAAGTTACTTAGAATATCTGTCGTCTTTTAAAAGAAATCTGTGCTTTTACACAAAACGTTGTTCTTTTTTACCCAAGCCTAAAACACCTATGAAACTCTTCCATAAAAAACTAACTTACATTTTTCTATTTATTTTTTGCATTGCATGTAGTAAATGCCAAATAAACATTACTACAGAAAACTCTCCTATCGATGTCTTACTGAAAAGATAGGTACAGGAAATACCATCAGAATTTAAAATCTCATAGGAGTATAACTATTTTCCACAGGTGCTGTGACATCATCTGTAGCATGTATTAATATGGTAGGTTGATGTCTTCTGTAATCTGCAATTCATCAATATAGGTGTTAAAAAAGACTACTATATATAAAATATTTTTTATTCTTCTTTCAAATTATTTCAAGGGCAATCCCATTTAAAATTGGCAATTTTATCATTACTTGCAGAGGATAAATTATAATGCCACCATTCCGTCCTAATAGACCAGAAACCATATTTCTCCATAGTTTCTTTGAGTAATTTTCTATTGTCCAGAATATTTTTTGGTAAGTTATAATTATCATGGTATGCCTTTTTTCCAAAAAAATCAAAATCTGTACCCATATCTAATTCCTCTCCTTCTAGAGTAACTAAAGTAATGTCTACAGCTCCTCCTTTATTATGTATGGAACCTTTTACTGGATTTGCAACATATTGTGGATTAGGTACTATCTTCCACATTTTGTATTGCACATAATTTGGTCTATAACAATCAAAGAATTTTATTTTTACACCTCTTTTTTTAAATTCGGTATTTGCCTTTATTAACGCTTTGGCAGTTTTTACTCGAGTATAACACTCCGCACAATCGTATACTTTTGCTTTTAAAAAATTATTCTCTGTTGCATACCTTAAATCATACGCAAAATCTTCGCTATAATCTGCTAAACGTACAAAAGTAGAATCTGGAATACCCGCCAAAAATTTTAATTTCTTTTTTTCTTCTGTCTTAATAATGGGTATAGGTTTCTCTACTGTGTCCACAACTTTACCCATAGATATTTCTGGTACCTGCTTCTCTTTTACTTTCTCTTTGCAAGAGAAAAGAAGAAAATACATAACTAAAAAAATAATTCTCATATTACTATTTAAAAAAACATATTAAAGAAAGAAAGGTACTATTATTTTTATAATTTATAGGAACCAAAAAAGTCAATTTCTAAACAAACTTAGAAATTGACTCTCCTTATTTTCAACATGAGTTATTCTATTTTAAACCTTTTAAATACTCTAAACTTTGAGGTACTTGTTCCACCACACTAGAAGATTCATCTTCAATAAACATATACTCTACGCCTAACTTTTTTGCTTCTGCAACTACACCAGCAATATCTATTTGCCCTGTTCCTAAAACTACATTAGTTTCATCATCTTCATGTCCTGTATTATTACCCACTACACCTTTTGCCATATCTTTTAAATGTAACAAGGTTACTTTCTTTGGATACTTTTTCATTAAGGCCAAAGGGTCTTCTCCTCCATGTTGCACCCAAAATACATCCATTTCAAAGGTGAAATGTTCTGCATTTTGCATCATATAATCGAATAAAGTTCCATTTTCATAGGGTCTAAATTCATAGCCATGAGCATGGTAAGCTAAGGTAATTCCGTTCTCTTTAAGCAACTTACCTGCTTTATTAAAAACTTCGGTAGCGTGTTTTGTCTCTCCTATAGCAAAATCGTTATCGTTATGAGGTACCCATGCACACATAACATACTTTGCGCCATACGCTTTAGCATTTTCTACTACTTTTTCTGGAGATTTTTCTAAATCTTCAAACGAAGCTCCAATACTAACCATTTCTAGATTGTTTTTTTTAAGGAGTCCATTAAACTCGTCAAAAGGCATTCCGTAGCTATCTCCTCCTTCTATTTTAGTAATTCCCCAGTCTTTTATTGTCGCTAGAGTACCTGGTATATCCGTTTTAAACTGATTACGCAAACTCCATAATTGAATACCCACCTCTTGTGCTCCACTTTGCAATGTTCCAAACCCTAAAGCCAGTACTAATGCTGTTTTATATCTTTTATTGATTTTCATTCTTTCTTCTTCTTTTACTTAGGTTAATAAATTACCTTTTTCGTCCCATTCTGCCGTAACATTTCTTTGACTCTGGTCTACGCATTTTGCAATCCATACTGGGTCATAAGCAACACCGTGTTGATCTAAAACATCTTGCGGAACACCGTCCCAAACATTCGGCGAATTTCCTTTATATCCTAAATCTGCAATCCCTACTTTTGATGTATAATAACCTGTAACCGTAAGGCCCCGCATCATATAGAAAAACTGTATTTCAAGTGGTTGTTCGGATAAAGGAATTTCTATATCATGCCAGCAAATTTCATCACAAATTTGTTTTTTCTGTTCTAAAGTTGCCGATTTAAATTCGGTTTCGAAATCTGTATTGCTTTTATGATCCAACCACATTAACCCACCTAAAAGTGTTGGTGCCATTTCAGGAATATCCTTACCCATAAACTCTACAAGATCAGGAACACCTGCCTCAATAGGGCCACCATGTGGTTCTTTCGGTGGAAGAATAACTACGCTTAATGCGGCAATTGTTTCCATCTCATGTTCATTGAATAATTGTTCTGCATTTAGCTTCTCTATTCGCTCCAGTTCTTTTGGGGTTCGTCCAAAATAATTTTCACTACTTGTTGCAATGACCTCATCAATAGTTTCTCCGTTCTCTGTCTTGCAGGAGTTGAATACTAGACCGGTACTAGCCGCAGCTCCTCCAAGTATTAAAGTTTGTAAACTCTTTCTTCTATCCATCCTCTAAAGATTTTGTGCCTTAAATTGCTCAATAATATAATCAGATGCCCTCCACGAAAGCGCCATAATTGTCCAAGTACAATTCTTATCTGCTTGAGAGACAAAGACACCTGCGTCTACAATGAAAACATTGTCTACATTGTGTAACTGCTGAAACTTATTAGTGACAGACGTTTTTGGGTCATCGCCCATACGTGTAGTTCCTACCTCATGAATAATTTCACCTGGTTTATGCAATCCGTAATCATTATCCTTACCAGGTTTATCCCCTAAATAATGACCACCCATGTTATGAATTATCTCTTCGAAAGTATCTTGCATATGTTTGGCCTGATTTTTTTCAAATTCTGACCATTTGTAATTAAATTTTAACACCGGTATACCAAATTGATCTACAGTTGTAGGGTCAATCTCGCAATAATTATCTTTGCGTGCAAGACCTTCACCACGGCCTCCGAAACCAATTACTGAACCGTAATACTTTTTCACATCATCACGCAAACTATCTCCATAACCACCCGTTTTTAATCCGAAGTACTTATTCATAGCATTAGGGTCTGAACCAAAACCATAATTAGGTTGCCCCATACCGCCCCAAACTTCAATGTGATATCCCCGAGGAAAATTAAGCTTAGAATTATCGCCCCACCACGGGGAATAAACATGCATACCCCCTATACCATCTTCATTATAAGAGGTCTTTCTATTCATTAATCCTGGTATAACACCGGCTGCACTTGCACCAGTTGAATCATGTAAATATTTACCAACAATATTACTGCTATTTCCTAATCCGTTCGGGTGTTGTTTGCTTTTTGAGTTTAACAAAATACGCGCGGAACTACAGGCAGATGCAGCTAAAACTACAACTTTTGCTTTTAATTTATATTCTTTTCTATCCTCCTTACTAATGTAAGAAACTCCAGTTGCTTTCCCTTCGGCATTGGTGGTCACTTCTCGAACCATCGAGTTTACAAAAATCTTTACTTTACCTCCACTTTTCTGCGCTGGGAATATCAAACAACTACCTGCAGAAAAATCAGCATATACGGAACATGAACGGTTGCATTGTCCGCAATAAAAACAAACCCCACGATCCTCATTAATCCTTTTGGTCAACATAGAAAGTCTTCCTGGAATTACTGGGATATTAGATTTTTTTGCGCCATTGATATAAAACAATTCATGTAATCTCGGTTTCGGAGGAGGAAGAAAAAAACCGTCAGGATCATTTTCTCTTCCTTCATTGGTACCAAAAACACCAATTAATTTATCTAACTTATCATAATACGGTTTAACATCTTCATACCCTATAGGCCAGTCATCACCGTGACCATCACGTGTTTTCCCTTTAAAATCTTTTGGACCAAAACGCAATGAAATTCGCCCCCAATGATTGGTACGTCCTCCTAACATTCTTGAACGCCACCATTTGAATTCTGTTCCTTCGGTATGCGTATATGGCTCTCCATCAACCTTCCAGTCGCCCCAGGACATATCCCATTCACCAAAAGCACGATCTACCCCTGCTCCTCTACGTGGAGAATCATAGGGCTGCTTTAATTGGGTCATAGTTACTGGATCAGCTGGATCAAAAAATGGTCCTGCTTCAACTACAGCTACGTTTAAACCAGCATCTGCCAACTGCTTGGTAGCCATACCACCACCAGCGCCAGAACCAACAATTATGACATCATAGATTTCTAAGGATTCTTTAATCTGCATTTGCTAGCCATTTGTTAGTTCAATAATTTATATAAATATTTCTTCATAGAAAATAAACTTAGATAAACAACAGTTTTAAACCTGCTGACATCTTATTTAATCGCATGAACAGCCTCCTGTTTTAAAAAATCAATAATCCGTTTTTATTTTTTTATTAAAAGGGAGGTTTAATTGGTAAAATATATCATTGGAGTCTTTATCCTTTAAAACATCTAAGCCATACACAATTTTGGATGTATCCTCATAAACAAATGTTCCAAAAAATCGATCCCAAATAGAGAATATATTTCCAAAGTTAGAATCTGTCCAGGGGCGTTCAAAATGATGATGAAACTTATGCATATTGGGTGATATAAATAGCATACTTATCCCTTTATCTAACCATAAAGGCAACCTTATATTGGCATGTGAGAAGTATGTGCAAAATATAGTAATAAGCCTGTATATTATATAATAAGCAAATGGTAAACCCGCAATAACTACTGCTATTAAAGCAAAAAATTCTCGTATAATAAAATCGCCCGGATGGTGTCTTGTTCCTGAAGTAACATCTAAATCTGTATCGCTATGATGTACCATATGAAAGCGCCACATAAAACTTATTTTATGAAGCAAAAAATGAACTACATATTGTGCTATAAAATCTAAAATTAAAATACTTATTATTAATTCTACCCAAGTAGGGAACACAAACCAATTTAATAATCCAAATTTACTTTCCTCTAACCATGAAAAAACACCTACAGTTATTATTCCAAAAAGTACATTAATTATAATAGTAAAACCCAAAAACACAAAATTAAGAAGTGCATGTTCCCATTTGTTATACTGCACCTTACGTAAGGGGTATAAACCTTCTAAAACCCAAAATATTAATAGACATGATAGTATCCAAATTAACTTTTGAGGATTACTTAAATTAGCAAAAAACAAAATTAATTCATTCATAGTGGTTGTATTTCAAAATTTTATGTGCATAAGTTACTTAAAAAAGTAAGCATTCTGCTTGTTCAACATCTACAAAAGGCAATACTTTTTATTCCAAAAACAATTTTTATCTTGTAAAATATAAATAGTATGATGACTGTATTCTTATGACTGAATTAAAAAATGAGTTTCAAAAAATATATACTTTACAAAAAAACAATCAGCAGAATGTAGCTAATTCAAATTATAAGGAGCGCATAAAAAAATTAAAGCAATTAAAGGTTCTCATAGAAAAAACTTATCGAAAAAAAATTTGTAATGCATTATATCTTGATTTTAAAAAACCTCTATTAGAAACTGAATTAACAGAGATATACCCAGTAATTGGAGAAATAAATTTTGCCATTAAGAACTTAAAAAAATGGACTAAAAAGAAGAAAGTTTCTACCCCTATATCTTTATTTGGATCTAGCTCTTGGATCCATTACGAACCTAAAGGAGTTTGTTTACTTATATCTCCATGGAATTTTCCCGTAAATTTAACTTTTGGCCCCTTAGTTTCTGCTATAGCAGCTGGCAATACCGTTATTATTAAGCCTTCGGAACTATCCCCAAAAACTTCTGAAATTATGGGTGCTATTATAGCTGATATTTTTAACCCAAATGAAATTACCTTAATTCAAGGAGATGCTGCTGTCTCTCAAGAACTACTAAAACTACCTTTTAATCATATTTTCTTTACTGGCTCCCCAGCAATAGGAAAAATAGTAATGAAAGCTGCTGCAGAACACTTAACTTCTGTAACTTTAGAACTGGGAGGTAAATCGCCAACCATAATTGATGAAACTGCTGATATTGAAAAAGCTGCAAAACGTATTGCTTGGGGGAAATTTATAAATAACGGACAGGTCTGTGTAGCTCCTGATTACATTTTAATACCTAAAAAAGTAGAAAGACCATTTTTAGAAGCTCTTAAAAGACAAATTGAAATTTTTTATGGTGATAATGCAGAATCATCCGAATCTTATTGTAGAATAATTAATGCTAAACATTTTATACGTTTAACGCAACACATAGAAGACGCTAAAAGTAAAAATGCAACTATTGCTTTTGGAGGCTATACTAAGGAAGTGGAAAATTATATATCTCCTACTCTTATTACCAATCTACCTAATGAAGCTTCTTTATTAGAAGATGAAATTTTTGGCCCCATATTACCTATTCTTACGTATGAAAGTTTGGAAGAAGCTATAAACTATATAAATACCAAAGACAAACCTCTTGCTCTTTACATTTTTAGTAATAATAAAAAAAATACAGACATTATTATAAGAAATACAAGGGCTGGGAGTACTTGTATAAATCATGTTGTTTTACAATATTCTAACCATAACTTACCTTTTGGAGGAAGCAATACGAGTGGTATTGGTAAAGCTCACGGTTTTTATGGTTTTCAGGAGTTTTCTAATTTGCGCTCTATTCTAAAACAACATACAAGAAGTGCTACAGAACTATTATATCCTCCATATACAGAAGGAAAGAAAAAACTAACTAATGCAATCATAAAATGGTTTTAACAAGCCTATTAATCTAATTTTCTGGTTTCAAAATTAGTTCCTTTTCCACTGTCAAAAGAAACCTCTCTTTTTTCTATTAAAATATCCTATTGAGAAGTAGAAATAACAGCATCTGCCGTTAATAAAGCTCTAGAAAAAGCATTTGCTACACTAATATATGCTAAGAAAATGCCTTCTATATCTACAGAATTTCTTCTAATCTCAGCTTCAAAGTTAACTTCTCTTCCTTAAAGATTGCCTGTTTTTAAGAATACTAGTATTGTTTCTGTTGTTTCTTGAATATTATAGTTTTTCCTTATAACTAGTATTCCTTAACAAATGCGTTTCTACCTGTCTTCTGGTTCTTATTCTACCTATCCATTTTAAATAGTAAACTACCTCGAGGCAAGCCTCGGAGCATTTAAATCCCGATTATTGAGTAAACATAATCATCTCTGCTTCTGGCTCTTCTACTAAATCCAATTTTTTTTTCGGTTTTATACCTATACTAAAGCAGTTTTAATGGAAAAGCTTCCTATATCTAAAACTAGATAACACATAAGTTCTAAGGTTATTTTTATTATTGGTAATTAATTTTCACTTCTTTCTAATATAATTCAAAGACGTACTAAAAACCCATACTTTTAATGCTTTAAGCATGGATCAGAGGTTTAAACCCTTCTTAAAAAATCAACAAAATAATAGATAAAAAATTGATAACATGATACTTACACTTATTCCTCATTACATACAAAAGTTTTCGAAAAGGTTTTAATAAAAATAAAATATATAGATATTAAACCAACTAAAGTGATAAAACAACTCCTCGATAAATTCATAATTATTACTTTGTCTTTTTATTATGGTATGGTTGTTGTCTTATTCTATCTTAATAAAACAAATATTCTTTTTTAGGTAACTGACAAATATCATTTGATGCATCAGTTATTAGTCTCAGATTTGTCATAAGTCATTTGTTTTTTTTTAGAAAACAAGACTTTTCCATATCGAGACCTACAATATTGTTTTATCCATTGATAACTTAAAACACTAACGATGACTAACTCGGCACTAAACTGTATTATCATAGACGACTCGCCAATGCAACGTATGTCTATTTCCAAAATGGTAAGTACTCATCCAGAACTAAATTTAGTAGGAACCTACCCAAATGGTATTGTTGCTCAACAAGACTTAATTTCTAATCAAGTACACCTGCTTTTTTTAGATATTGAAATGCCTATTATAAGTGGTTTCGATTTTTTAGAAGAATTAGAAAGCATGAAAAGTTTAAAACATAAACCCCAAGTTATACTTATAGCAAGTAAAGCAGACTATGCATTAAAGGCTTTTGATTATACTATTACAGATTATTTACAAAAACCTTTAACTAAACAGCGTTTTTTTATCGCAGTGGATAGAGCTCTAAAAATACAGAGACAAATTACAGGAATCTCCGAAGAACAACCATATATACTAGTAAATAGTAACTTACAAAAAGTAAAAGTTCCTCTAAACGAGATAAAATGGATTGAAGCTCTAGGAGATTATATTAAAATAATTACAAATAACAAATCTCTTTTGGTGCTCTCTACCATGAAAAATTTTATGACTAGGCTACCTGCTGACAAATTTATAAGAATACATAAATCCTATATCGTAAACATTCAAAAAATAGAAAACTTCTGTAGTAATAGTGTTGAAATTTGCGATAACAAAATACCTATGAGCAGAAATAGAAAGAATGACTTACAAAATATTATGGAACCCTATTAGCCACAAATATCTCTTATGCTATGCGTTAATTTCCACATTTGGTATTACCAAAAAAGGGATATCTAAATCATACGCAACTCTTTTTATAACGGGTTCATGCGTTACATTTTCAATAAATGTATGGTTATAATTCACCATTGCTAGCATATCTATTTTTAACTCGTCTAAAAAAATCTTTATTGCTCCTGCTTTAGTAGAGAAATTAGGCATCCAGTGCATAGAATGTCTTAAGGGTTTTAAATACTCTTCTAAAGTATTTTTATTTGCTTCTTGCTCCTTTGTTAATTCTTCCTCATTGCTAATATGCATTACACATATTTTTGATGAATTAAATTTGGCTAAGGATATTAATGGCTTTATTACTTCTGCATTAAAAGAACGGCGATAATCCGTAACAAAAGCAATATCTTTTGGAATACTAAAATCTATCTCTTTTGGCACTGTTAAAATAGGACATTCTTGAACGCCTTCTATTACATTTAGCGTATTACTCCCTAAGAATATTGCTTTTAATTCTGAGCAACCATGATTACCCATAACAACCAAATCTATATTTTTATCCTGAATAATCTTAGATACAACTTTAACAAAATCGCCTCTCTTGGAAATGGTATTAAACGTATGTTTAGGGTTGTCATGGTCTAGTTTTATTCTATGGTATGTTTTCCTTAAACCAACTATAGAATCTTCCTCTAATTGCTCTGTTAATTGATTCGAAATCCCTTTACTCCATAAAATTTTATCCTCTGGATAAACATTTAATAAATGAAAAGTACATTCGCTATTTTTCACAAGTTCTGTGGCATGGAAAAAAGCATTATAGGCGTTGTTAGAAAAATCTGTAGGAACAAGAATGTTTTTCATAGCATTAATTTTTAATAGAATTAGGAAGTACTAAAAACGGTATGGATAAATGAAAACCAATTTTCTTAATTATTGGCTCTATAAATAACCGCTCTATAAATGTATGTTTGTTTTTTATCATTACAAGAAGGTTCATGGTATTTTTACTTTGAAAATCATTTATACCCTGTATTACTCCTTGGTGTGGCCTATGATGAAACAAGTGCCGCACCCCTTTTAAAAGGTTTACTAATTTTTGTTTATTATTTAGCTGCTTCTCTGTTAAATCATTTCCATCGGAAACATATATAATTTCTATACGCGATTTATACTCTTTAGCTATGCTTAACATAGAACTTAACTGAGCTTTGCTATAGTTAACCTTAAAATCTGTTGGGAAAAGTATTTTTTTAGGTTTTATATATTTAAAATTAGACGGTATTGCCAAAACAGGACGGTTAGATTTTTGTATTACATGTACCGTATGACTTCCTAAAAAAATCTCTTTTGCCCCTGTTGCCCCTTGGGTTCCCATAATTACTACATCTGCATCTTGATTATCACTGGTTGTTAAAATTTCATCTATAAGAATATTAAAAGCAGTATGTGTTATAATCCGATGGTTAGGATTATTAAAGTCTTCTTCTATTTTTCTTTTTAGTGCTTCTAATTTTTCTAAAAACTTAATTTTACCTGTATCTCCCGAGCCAATTTGCCCTGGGCTGTGTAAAACATATTCTGATTGATAGACTACAGGAGTATAGGCGTGTATTATATGAAAAACGCACTCCTCCTCTTTAAATAATTGCATAGCAAAGGAAATTGCATTATACGCATTATCAGAAAAATCAGTAGGTAATACAATTGTTTTCATAACATCTAATTAAAAATTACCGAGCCAAATTTTGTAATACTAAAAATGGTATTTTAATATGTAACCCTAGTTTATCTATAGTAGATTTATATAACATATCATCCACATAAGAATGTCTTGAATTAACAATAATCAACATATCTATATCCTTATGAACAATGTATTTAGATATAGCAATAGACTTATCTTCCAAAGCCATAGTTTCAAAAACCAAACTAGCTTTTCGCAAGCATTCCTTCATAAATTTTTGATTGTCTTCCTGTCTAAGCGATAATTTTTTATTTCTATCAATATGTAAAACATGAATAGTTGACCTATAAGAGCCTGTTAATTCGCTCAATAATTTTAACTCCCTTCTTTTATAAGGAATTAAATAATTAGTTGGAAAAAGTATCTCTTTTGGAGGATGGTAATTATACCCTTCTGGTATAGTTAAAACAGGACAATTTACAAATTTAAGTACCTGTAAAGCGTTGCTTCCAAATGTAATTTTTCGGTCATTAGTGCTTCCTCTAGTACCCATGACTACAATATCTATATTTTCTTGATTAACCCAATCATTAACCTCATCAACAAGCATCCCAAAGGCAGCAACCACTTTGAATAAATGTCTTGGATTAGGCGAATATTCTTCTATACGTTGTATCGTTAATTCTGTTTTCGCTACGACCTTTTCATAGCTTTTATATTTTATATCCTCTAATGCTAACCTTTCATTTTTAACCTCCGCTGCATATACTTCATCCGCATAAGCATGTAGTATAAAAAATTCGCATTTTTCATACTTAAAAATTTGACATGCATATTTTAAAGCATTAAATGCATTTTCTGAAAAATCCGTAGGAACTAAAACTTTTCTCATGTCTAAATTATTTGTGTAGTAAATATAGTAGCCTATTAATTAAAAAAGCATGATATTCATCAGCTTTAATAAAAACCTGTTTTCTATCTTTGTAGTAAGTTTTAAAATATGAAAAGTAGCTTTCAAAATATTATTGAATCTGACACTCCTGTCCTAGTAGATTTTTTTGCAGAATGGTGTGGGCCATGTAAAGCTTTGGCTCCCATTTTAAAAGAAGTAAAAGAGAATCTTGGCGAAGCAGTAAAGATTATTAAAATAGATGTGGATAAAAACCAGACACTATCTCAAAAATACCAAGTACGTGGAGTACCTACAATGTTGATTTTTAAAAATGGAAAACAAGTTTGGAAACAATCTGGCGTTGTACCCAAGAAAGACATTATAAACACCTTAAAATCTTTTAGTTAACCCTCTTCTTTTCTTAAAAAACTTAAAGAAATATTTTTCTTTTTTAGGTACATCCATATTGTTAGGCTTCTTTAAATAAAAACTACAAAATGGAACAGTTAATTGACTTAAATAAGAAAAATATAAGAGCAGAACATATTTGCTGCGCAATAGCAGATAAGAAATGTTCGGATAGCTATAATGCAAAAAAAGATTGGCTTACTAAAGAATTTAATAACGGATATGTCTTTAGGCGAATCAATGAAAGAGCTAAAGTATTTATGGAATATGGCCCTGCAGAAAATGCATGGATTCCGATTACAGCACCAAATTATTTGAATATTAATTGCTTTTGGGTATCTGGAAAATATAAAAAAAATGGGTACGGAAAAGAACTTCTAAGGACAGCTATTGAAGATGCTGAAAACCAAAGAAAAGACGGTTTAGTTACTGTAGTCGGGACCAAGAAGTTTCATTTTATGAGCGACACAAAATGGTTTCTAAAACAAGGATTTGAAGAAATTGAAAAAATATCAAGTGGGTTTAGTTTATTAGTAAAGAGAATAAATCCAGAAGCTAAACTACCTATATTTAATGAATCTGTGAAAAGCGGAGAATGCAAAGAAAAAAACGGACTTGTTGCTTATTATTCTAATCGTTGTCCTTTTGCTGAATTTCATGCAACAAACTCCTTGATAGAAACCGCTAAGGACAGAAAAATTCCTCTACAGATTATTAAATTAAAAACAATGGAACAAGCCCAATCTGCTCCAAGTCCAGCTACAATTTTTAGTCTATTTTATAATGGAAAATTTATGACTACGGACATTAGTGTTTGTATGAATACTAGATATGATAAGGTTATGGATAAAATTTTAAAATAAAAACACCGTTTAACAACTTCTATAAACAATACAGATTTGACGATTCGTTTTAAAGACTATGTCTATTTATAAGGGTATTGAATTAATCTGAAATGACATTTTAAAGACAAAAAAAATCTACTAATTTCTATCTTTAATGTAGTATTTTACCCTCTTAAATTTGTTCTATGATATTAGTCATAGCTCTAAGTCTGTTTAACCAATAACTTTAAATGATAATGTTTCATTTAAATAAGATATTATGGATTATTTACAGACAAGACCTAAGGAGAATTATATTCAAGAAAATGATTGGCAAGAACTTTACGTATTAACCAAACATTGGAAATCTGATTTACTCTTCTACAAAGACGATTTAAAATTTTTACACCATTTAATTGATAAATATTTTATCTGGATTACCAAAAAGGACAACTTAGAAGATGTACGAAAAATTGGAGTTAGCATCTTACAAGACACCACCGCTGTAAAGAACCTATTAAATAAAGTTAGGAGCCATCTATCCCATTTAGCTAATTTAATAGATGAACCTTTTAAAAATGATGCAGAACAAATTAGAACAGAACACCAAGAATTAGAAGACCTAATTGCAGTATTTATTAAACAAGTAAGACAGAACAGAAAACAACTTTTCTCTATTACGGAGCATGTTCTAGAGAGTGAGCAGTTAACGCATTTAATGAAAAAATAACTCTTATTATATATACAAAAAGCCAGTATAACCGATGGGTTATACTGGCTTTTTGTATACTTTAAATTTAAATTTTTAAAGATTGTAATAGCAGCAAAACATCCAATTAATTCTTAATTGTATATGTATGATTAATATCATTTTCTTACAAAAACAGTTATAATATTTTTGAGGCAACACCAATGTGCTTGTAATATAATCATTCCCAAAAAAACTCTTATATGAAATCCGTTTAGAAATAAAATATATACAAAAATGATACATAACCGAGAAATACGTAATGCCTTTTATCAAAATATAGGTAAACTGTTTTATACCATCGCCATGGCAGATAAACAAGTACACCCAAATGAAATTAAAAAACTAAAAGAGGATGTTCGCAAATATTGGCTTTCTGTAGATGAAATAGAAGATGAATTTGGAACGGATGCTGCTTTACAAATTGAAATCGTATTCGATTGGTTGCTTTTAGAAGAAAAAAAGGGGCAGCATTATTACCAAGAATTTCTCGACTTCTACAAAGAGCATCCTGTATTTTTTACCTTAGATATTAAAAAAATAATCTGGAAAACAGCAGATGACATTGCTTCTTCATATGCTGGAAAAAACAAATCTGAACTAATAATACTCGCCAAATTAAAACAATTACTAACATAATATATACTTGGCTTTAGCTAACTTTTCTATGTAACTAAAGTTACTGTACACTCCTTTTTATACCAATACTTTTATAACTTTAAAATAGTATCCTTATTATGAAAATAGAACAAATTTATACCGGATGTTTAGCACATGCTGCTTATTACATTGAAAATAAAGGAGAAGCTGCTATTTTTGACCCTCTACGAGAGGTACAACCATATATAGACAGAGCAAAGAAAGACAATGCTAAAATAAAATACGTTTTTGAAACGCATTTTCATGCAGATTTTGTTAGTGGTCATTTAGATTTACAGAAAAAAACTGGAGCTCAAATTGTATTTGGGCCAACTGCAAAACCAAGCTATGACGCTTTAATCGCAACCGACAATCAGATATTTAAAATAGGAGATTATACTATTAAATTATTGCACACTCCTGGCCATACCATGGAAAGCTCTTCTTTTTTATTAATAGATGAAAACAATACTGAAAAAGGAATTATAACTGGAGATACTTTATTTATTGGTGATGTTGGTAGACCAGATTTAGCACAACACGTTGTATCCGAACTAACAGAAGAAATTTTAGCAGGACATTTGTATGATTCGCTACGAAATAAAATAATGCCTTTAGATGATACATTAATAGTATACCCTAATCATGGTGCTGGATCTGCTTGCGGTAAAATGATGAGCAAAGAAACCACAGATACTTTAGGACACCAAAAAGAAGTAAACTATGCTTTACGGGCAGATATGACAAAAGAAGAGTTTATTAAAGAATTACTTACAGGCCTAACAGCTCCTCCTGCTTATTTTCCACAAAATGTACTCTTAAATATAAAAGGGTATGATAATTTAGATACTGTCTTAGAACGTGCTAAAAAACCTTTAAACCCAACAAATTTTGAAGTAATAGCAAATGAAACAGGAGCTATTGTTTTAGATACTAGGGATGCTAGTGATTTCGCAAAAGCCCATATTCCTAATAGCATTAATATTGGAATAAACGGAAGCTTTGCTCAATGGGTTGGAGAAATGATTCCAAATGTAAAACAAGAAATTTTATTAGTTACCTACCCAGAACAAGAAGAAGAAAGCCTTACTAGATTATCTCGTGTTGGTTATGACAATACTATTGGGTTCTTAGGTGGTGGTCTTCCAAGTTGGAGAAAAGCAGGTAAAGAAATAGACCGAATTAATAGAATTACTAGTAAAGAATTTGAAGCCGGTTATATAGCTAAAATGCCTTTAATAATAGACATTAGAAAGAAAAGCGAGTATAACTCAGAACATGTAATTGGTGCCATAAATATTCCTTTAAATGAAATTAACCAGCGCTTAGCAGAGTTACCCAAAGAAAAACCTTTTGTAATCTATTGCGCAGGAGGGTACAGAAGTATGATTGCCGCTTCTATATTAAAACAAAGAGGTTGGGATGATTTTGCCGATGTCATAGGAGGTTTTACTGATATAAAAGAAACGGACTTAAAAATATCGGATTACATCTGTCCAACAACACAATTATAATAATATAAATAGTTCGTTTGGTTGTTTAAGAGAGCCGTCATTTGCCTTAAAAGGGTTCATTCCTTATAAAAATTAATAATTAAAAATAAAAAAACGCTTATGAAAGCATCTTTAGTAGTACAGAATTTAAAATGTGGTGGTTGCGCTAAGACTATAACCAACAAATTAATGGCTTTAAACCATATTACAGACATTTATGTAAATCCAGATAATGCAACTATTTCTTTTTCTTATAAAAATAAAGAAGATCAAGAAATAGTAAAAAACAAATTGCAATCTATAGGTTACCCAACTATAGATTCTGAAAACTCTATTATAACAAAAGCAACTTCTTTTGTAAGCTGTGCCACCGGAAAATTATCTAAATAAATTTACTATGAAATTTCTATATCTCTCTCTTGTTTTACTGTTTCTTACTAATTGTAAAGATGCTAAGAAATCTGAATATATAGCTACGGAAGACAAAGAAGATAGCTCTAAAAATATTTCTTCGGAACAACATCCTGGAAAAAAACTAATGGAAACAGAATGCTACATTTGTCACAATCCAAAGGCTTCTGAATCTAGTAGAATTGCTCCCCCAATGATTGCCATTAAAAAACATTATATCAATAGCAATACATCTAAGGAAGAATTTAGAAAATCTATGGTAAATTGGATTGAAAATCCTAGTATAAAAAACTCTAAAATGCCTGGTGCTCTTAAAAGATTTGGCGTAATGCCATACCAACCCTACCCTATAGAAACTATTGAACAAATAGCTGATTATATGTTCGACAATACTATTGAACAGCCTAAATGGTTTAAAGAACACTATAAACAAGGGCACGGAAAAGGACATGGAAAAGGTAATAACAAAGGAATGGGAAGGAAAAATAGAAATTCCCCAAATTCAGAAATTGATTATGCCGATATGGGATTAAAATACGCCTTGTCTACAAAAGCACAATTGGGCAAAAACTTAATGCGTACTATTAAAGAAAAAGGAACTGTTGGTGCAGTTGAGTTCTGCAATATAAAAGCCATTACATTAACAGATAGTATATCTGTAATAAATAATGCCCTAATTAAAAGAGTTTCTGATAAACCTAGGAATCCTAAGAACAAGGCAAATGCTACAGAATTGGGGCATATAAATACTTTTAAAAAACTAGTGTCCGAAGAAAAAGAAATTAACCCAATAGTAGAAAAAGTAAACAAGAAGATACACTTTTATTATCCTATAAAAACAAATTCTATGTGCTTACAATGCCATGGTAAATCGCTTAAAAATATTGAAATCGCAACTATGGCTACTTTAAAAGTACTATACCCTAATGATAAGGCTATTGATTATGATGTTAATGAAGTAAGAGGCATTTGGAGTATTTCTTTTGATGAAAAGAGTATCGCTGTAGAATAATAGTAGTAATCGTCTTAAGGGCAAGGCTCAATACATTAAAAAGAATTAATATTTAACCAATATCCTAAAAGCTTGGTAGTATAATAAAAAAGGGGCAAATGCCCCTTTTTTATGTATCTATATATCTTTAAAACTTATACTGTACAAATGCACTTAGGTTTCTTCCTGGATCATTAATGGCCGTTTTACCAAAATCAGCTTGGTTTTTAAACGAAAAGTTTAAGTGGTTATAATACGTTTCATCAAAAACATTAATTGCGGCTAAACCTAAGGTTAAGTTTTTTATAGGAACAACCCCCAAACGAATATCTAAAACATCATAACCAGGTGTTTCTACCTCTCCGAAAGAAGCCGAAATATTATCTTGTTTAGATGTTAATGCATACTGTAAATTAACCCAGAACTTTTCTTTTTCAAAACCTAGTTTAAAACGAGTTACCAAAGGTGGTACTAATGGTAGAGATTCGCTTAAATCTTTATTCTTCGCATATACATAAGATAGCTCTGTAGTAAAATTAAAATTGGTAAGAAAATCTACTCCTCCAAACACCTCAAAACCTGTTTTATACGCCTCCTTTAAATTTCTAAAAACTTTAGGATTTCTAGGTTCTGCTGTAGGCATAAACTTTCTAGTAAGGGTTTTATCTACCACTGCTACAATGTAATTTTCGTAAAAGGAATAGTAAAATGAAGTACCATAATTAAAAGTATCGAAAGTTGAGTCTTCCAGAGGAATACTACCTTTAAATCCAATTTCAAATTGATTATTTATTTCTGCATCTAAATTAGGATTCCCTATATATTCATACGAATCTTGACCTACTGAGAAATGATTTATAACACGCTCTATCATATTTGCAGAACGCACTCCTCTACCATATGCTAACTCCATTATAAATCGAGTAGAAGGCATATATTTTAAAGAAACAGTACCACTAATATTATGCTCCGTACGTTTCTCTAAATCGCCATATAAACTAATAAAATCTGCTTCAGGATCTTTTGTTTCAGAAATAACACCATCGTATCGTAAACCTGCTGTCAGTTTTGTTTTATTGGTTAAACTATACTTACCCTCTATAAATACACCTATATCATCTATATAAGAATCTTGCCAAATTTTATCTGTGAATGTTTTTGGGGTTGCCAAAGGCCCCATTGCGTTTCTTTTCACTATTCTTACGCGATCTCCATCTCTGGCAATATGAAATAAATCTACTCCTGTATATAGGTTTAATTTATTATTTGGCTTTAATTTAAACTCTAACTTACCTCCTGCTGTTACTGCATCTATAGAAGAAACAGCATCTGTCATCATAAAACTAGGTCTTCTATTATTCGCCATTATATGGTCTACATAACTGTAATAAACCTTTGCATCTACCCCTTTTAACAGACCAGATAAACCTGTAAGTTTATAATCTACAGATACTATAGAGCTATTATCTTCCTCGGTATCCATAGGCAAACCTGCATGCAACACATCTCTACCATACGATTGTCTCCAATGTGCTTGCAGTCTTTGATTTTCACTAAAATTATACCCTACCCTTAGACCATAATCTAAACTTCTAAAAGAAGACGGAATTTCTGTTCCACCTCCATCAGAATAATTACCAAAATCTCTATATCCTACATTCCCAACTATATCATACGTTTTTGTAGCCTGCTGTAAACGAACCATAGAAACTAAAGAATTACCATTACTCTCATAACCAGCGTGTACACTTCCACTTAAACCATACTGCCCTGCCTTAGGCTTTTGTGTTACCATATTTACTATACCACCAAAGGTAGCTCCGTAACGCACGGTATATGGGCCTTTAATAATTTCAATTTTCTCTATTTCTTCAGGTATTACATGGGTAGTTATTGGATCCATACGATTGGGGCAAGCATTCATTGCCTTTGTTCCACCATCAAACTGAACATTTAGTTGTTCGTATTGGGTTGCTCTAAACGTAGGGTCTACCGCATAATTTCCTCTTTTTATTAAAGAAAACCCATTAATATCCTGAAATAAATCTGCAACATTTCTGGGTTGCACTATTTTCTTTACATAATCATTAGTTTCTAAAACAAAAACAGGATCTATTTTACTATTTCCTGTTACCATAACACCACGTACTTCTATGGGAGCTTCTTCTAATATAAATTGGATTCTATTAGAGGAAGGTTTTACTTCTTTTATTACCGATTTATAGCCTAAAAATGAAATGGTAATCGTAGTTCCTTCATCAGGGATTTGTAACTGAAATTTACCTTCATTATCGGTATAAGTTGCTTTACCCTTTGCAGGAACAACATGGGCTTGCTCTAATAATATATTTTGATTTTCACTTAGGACTTCTCCTTTAAAATTTTGTGCATTTGCAAAATATCCGAACATCATAAGTACGGATACAAAAATGGTTCTTAGTATCATTTTCGTTAATTTTTTTATAGTTAAATAGATGATTTTTCTAAACAATAGTTCTATGTTTAGAATAAAAAACGAGTATTTTACACTAAGCTTCTGGAGGGTATTCTATGGCACTTAAAAATCTATAGGAGTATTTATTAGAATAAATTACTTCATTGATTTCATTAGCTCTAAAAGTTGGAAATTTTAACTTAACAAACGAGCATATAAACAAAACCGTTTCCGATTTTATTAGTTCCGTATTTATTGGGTAATCTGATGTGCTATTTTCTTTTTTCAACATTTTTGCAAGCTCGCACTTACCATTACATTTTAATTCTGGCTTATCCGTATTAATACAAAAACGTTCTATAAAGTTATCGGAATTTAAAATGTAATAACTCATAGTCCCTGCTATTTTTAAGCTTGTTGCTAGGGTAATGGCTACAAAAAATAATACAATATGTAATTTACTACGCTCCACAAGGCAAATTTAACCTCATATTTTGGTTAGAAAGATGACAAGTATCATCTTTCTAACTCAAAAATAAGTGCTCTTATTTATAAACTACGTTTAATAGCTGCCTGTGCTGCTGCTGCTCTAGCTATAGGAACTCTATAAGGAGAACAGCTTACGTAATTCATTCCTGCATTAAAGCAAAATTCCACAGAGCTTGGTTCGCCACCATGTTCACCACAAATACCAACCTTTAAATCTGGCTTGGTAGATCTACCTCTCTTGGTGCCCATTTCTACCAGTTGCCCCACTCCTTCTTGATCTAAGACCTCGAACGGATCTACAGCCAAAATACCTTTTTCTAAGTATATTGGTAAAAATTTACCGGCATCATCCCGAGAATAACCAAACGTCATTTGTGTTAAATCATTAGTTCCGAAAGAGAAAAAATCTGCTTTTGCCGCTATTTTATCGGCTAATAAGGCAGCTCTAGGAATTTCTATCATTGTACCCACCATATAGTCGATAGTATCTTTTCTTTCTGCAAAAACTAAATTGGCGGTATCTTTAATAATTTTCTCTTGTGCCTCAAACTCTTTCAATGTACCTACTAAAGGAACCATAATCTCTGGTTTAGCAATTATTCCTTTTTCTTTAAGGTTTAATGCTGCTTCTATAATCGCTCGTGTTTGCATTTCCGTTATTTCAGGATACGTATTTCCTAATCGACAACCTCTATGACCTAACATTGGATTAAATTCTTGAAGCTCTGAAACTTTATTCTTTACCGCCTGCAAGGAAATATGCATATCATCGGCAAGTTCCTTTTGCGTTGCTAATTGGTGCGGTACAAATTCATGCAATGGTGGATCTAACAATCTCACAGTTACCGGAAACCCTTCCATAACTTTAAAAATACCTTCAAAATCGCTACGCTGCATTGGCAATAAATCTTCTAATGCTTGTTTTCTGCCTTTAACGGTATCTGCAAGTATCATTTCTCGCATAGCTTTAATACGATCTACTTCAAAAAACATATGCTCTGTTCTTGTAAGACCAATACCTTCCGCTCCAAAACTACGGGCAACTTTTGCATCTTTAGGAGAGTCTGCATTAGTTCTTACTTTCATGGTAGCAAATTTATTTGCCAAATCCATAATCTCTGCAAATTCACCGCTTAACTCTGGCTCACTAGTAGCAACTTTACCTTCTATAATATTTCCTGTAGAACCATTTAAAGAAATCCAATCTCCTTCATGATACACTTTTCCTTCTACCGTAAGAGTTCTACTTTTATAATCAATTTTTAAAGCTCCTGCTCCTGAAATACAGCATTTTCCCATACCACGAGCAACTACTGCCGCATGGGACGTCATTCCTCCTCTAGCCGTTAAAATACCTTTAGCGATATTCATCCCTTCTAAATCTTCTGGAGACGTTTCTATTCTTGTTAAAATACAATTACGGTATTTATTTGTTTCATCTGCATGAAACACTATCTGTCCTGTTGCTGCACCTGGTGATGCTGGTAAACCTTGTGCTATAACATTTGCTCTTTTTAAAGCATCCGCATCAAAAATTGGATGTAATAATTCATCTAATTTATTGGGTTCCACCATCATCATGGCAGCTTTTTCATCTATAAACCCTTCTTTTAAAAGGTCTATGGCTATCTTTACCATAGCAGCACCCGTACGTTTACCATTACGCGTTTGTAAAATCCAAAGTTTACCTTCTTGTATGGTAAATTCCATATCTTGCATATCGTTATAATGCTTTTCTAATATCTCTTGATACTCGTTGAGCTCTTTAAATATAACTGGCATTAATTCCTCTAATGAAGGATAATTTGCGCTACGGTTTTCCTCTTCTACTTTTGCTAATTCTGCCCATCGTTGGGAACCAAGTTTGGTTATTTGTTGTGGTGTTCTTACCCCTGCTACCACATCTTCTCCCTGCGCATTAATTAAATACTCTCCATTAAATACATTTTCTCCTGTACCCGCATCTCTAGTAAAACATACGCCAGTTCCCGAATTTTCATTCATGTTACCGTAAACCATGGCTTGTACATTTACAGCGGTACCCCATTGAGACGGGTAGCCGTTCATATTTCTATAATAAATAGCTCTATCTCCGTTCCAACTATTAAAAACAGCTATAATTGCTCCCCATAATTGTTCCCATGGATCCAACGGAAAATCATGTCCCGTTTTTTTCTTTACAGCATCCTTAAAATCGTACACTAAATCTTTTAAATCTTGAATGCTGAAATCTGTATCTAAATCGATCTCTCTTTTATCCTTTAGGTGCTCCATTATTTCTTCAAATGGATCTATATCTTCTTTAGATTCTGGTTTCATGCCTAAAACAACACTGCCGTACATTTGAATAAACCTACGGTAAGAATCCCAAGCGAAACGCTCGTTATTTGTCTTGGTAGCTAAACCTTTTACCACCTCATCATTTAAACCTAAATTTAGAACTGTATCCATCATTCCAGGCATAGATACTCTAGCTCCGGAACGTACAGAAATAAGTAACGGATTATCAGCATCACCAAATGATGCTTCCATTATATTTTCTATATTTTCTAATGCTTTTTCTACATCGGCCTTTATCGCCGCTAAAGCCTCTTCTTTTCCTTTCTCATTGTACATGGTACAAACCTCTGTTGTAATAGTAAAACCAGGTGGAACAGGAATACCTATAGCACTCATTTCTGCTAAATTTGCCCCTTTACCTCCTAAAAGGTTTTTCATTTTACTATTGCCATCTGCTTTTTTATTTCCAAAACGATAAACTTGGGATTGTACTTCTTCTAAAATTTCCATATCCGTTTTTTAAATTTTAAATTTTAATTGTCAATACTGGTAAAGTAGCTTCGTTGGCTATATCCTCACCGATACTACCTTTAAAATAATGAGATAAACCGCGACGTCCATGTGTAGTAACTGCAATAACATCTGCGGAAATTTCACTAGCATAATTGAAAAGTCCTTGCTCTATAGTATAGCCGTTTAAATAGGTAATATTCTGAATAGGTGTATTTTCTCCGTGGTGAGCAACACGCATAAAAAGTTTAACTTGTTCTTCTATTTCTAGGGTGCTTTTAAAATTACTAAAAGGTAGATTTATGTGTACCAAATTGATATTTGCCCCTAAGACTTGAATCATTTGGATTGCTTTTCGATACGCCTCTAAGCTTTCTATTTGAAAATCGAAAGCAAAAACTATTTCTTTGGGTTTAAAAAAAGAATTAGGTTTCTTTATTACCAAAACAGGTAATTCTGAGCTGCGAATTACCTGTTCTGTTCCTGTACCCACAAAAATATCTCCTAAACTATTTTTGCCATGCGAACTCATAACTATTAAATCTACTTGTTGCTCAAGGGCTACACTATTTATTTCTTTAAAAATTTTATAATTCTGAACTATTTGAGACACTTTAATTCCTCTTAAATACGATTTTTCTAAAAGAATATTAAACCGTTCTTTGGCTTGTTTTAGGTAATATTTAGCTTCTGCAGCTAGCTTAGTCTCATCATTAGAAAAAAACATATCTGACAATCCCAACATATGAAATAATACAATTTCTGCCTTATGTTGTTTAGCTAAGATAGAAGCTACCTCTAATGCATATTCTGAATCTTCAGAAAAATTAGTAGGTACTAAAATCTTTTTCATAACCAAATTTATTAATGGTGATTAAACGTCTCTTTACGTTTAGAAAGTTGTTTTTCTAATTCTTTAATTGTTTTTATGGCTGCCTTATCAAACTGCACGTCTGTTGCTTTTGCAAAAAGTCTTGGCCCTGGTGCGCTTAATTGTATTTCACAAACTTTACTCTTACCACTTTTATCGTTTTCTAGTTTTAAGAAAACTTCTGCTCTAATTAACCAATCGTATTTAGATGCTAACTTTTCTAACTTTTCAGTTATAAAGGCACTCATGCTTTCACTTGTAGGCATTTGCACGTATTGAATATCTATAATCATATATCTATTAATTTAAAGTTATATCTCAAATTTACATCAGATATAAAACTAACAACATGACATATGTCAGCTTTAAACGAAAACGGCTCAGGTTTTCTAAAAAAGGAAAAAAAGACGTATTCATAATGTTTAAAAGAGGGTAAGGGGATACTTTTTTGTAAAAAACATAAAGATGAGTTATTAGTATATTTGCTTTTTCTGCATAAAAAAACCGCCTAAATACATACTATTTAGACGGCTTTTAGTAACTAAAAAATACAATTAAACTCTAGCTTATAATTTTAAATTAAGTAATATCTCATGTGTGCCATTATCTATGGTTCTTACAGGGCTTTCAAACGCTGCTTCATATGCGTACCCTAATTCCATCCATTTATTGGCTTTAAAAACAAGAATACCACTAATACTTTCATCTAACCTATACCCTGCTCCTAAACTAAATCTGTTATTAAACTCTACAAGAGCCGTAACATCTACAGATAAGGGAGAAGCCTCCACATAACTTAATAGTACAGTAGGTTTCAATACTATTTCATCTGCTAAACTAATGTCATAACCACCTGCTAAATAAATGTGCATTTTATCCATGCCTACCTTAGCCAAACCATCATCATACTCTAATCTATCTGGCGTTAACACTTTTGGTATAGACAAAGCTAAAAAGTACTTATCGTGTTTTAAATAGGCGCCTACTCCTATATTAACATTAAAGCCTCCATCAATATTCATTAAAGACGGATCTGCTTGAATTCCATAGGTCATTAAACCTGCAGTATTTGCTTTATAAGAATTAAAGCCTGCCTTTAACCCAAAAAACAAATCATGGCTGTCATTTAATTTTAATTTGTATGAAAAGTCTAAAGCAATAGAGGTTTGGTTTTCTATAAAAGTTCTATCATTTATTATAGAAGCTCCAATACCTACATTTTTTCGCAAAGGTGTTCCAAAAATAACACTTTGCGTTTCTGGAGCTCCTTCTACACTTGCCCATTGGCTTCTAACATTAAGACCTAAATCTGTAACCTCATTAGCACCTGCATACGCAGGGTTTATTAAATTCATATTATACCTATAAAACGTATAATTAGGTTCTTGCTGTGCCGACAAACTCATGCTTGCCAATGCTAAGAAAACTATTGTATATATTAATTTTATTTTCATTTTTTCTTGGGGTTTTACTTTAGTAATTAATAAACATCCAACCTTGTAATGGTGCTGTACCATTACCTAAGTCTATTACATATAAATAGGATCCTGCAGGAAGCTTTTCTGAATTAGATTTGTACGTTCCATTCCAATCGTTTTTATAACTTGTTGTTGCAAATACCTCATGCCCCCAACGGTTATAAACTTTTACATTAGAATTAGGATAATTATCTATCCCTGGAACAAACCAATTATCATTTATACCATCTCCGTTAGGAGTAAATGCTTCTGCTGGTGCTAAAGATGGTTCTGCTGTTTTAGGGAATACATCTTTTGCATCCATTACTCCATCATTATCATCATCATCATCTACACTATCGGAAATTCCATCCCCATCTGTATCTTCTGGCGTACTAGCAAAATTCTTAGAATCTGTACCTTCTCTATGTTCCACTTCATCTAAATAACCATCTGCATCATCATCTAAATCTGCATTATCTCCTATACCATCACCATCGGTATCGGTATCTTCCGTTGGGTCTGTTGTGAAAGCATCTTCAAAATCTAAAGTACCATCATTATCGTCATCTAAATCAACGTTATTTCCTATTCCATCACCATCAGAATCCGTATCTATATTTCCGTCACCATCATCATCGGTATCGGTATAATCGCCAATACCATCATTATCGGTATCGGTATCTTCTGTTGGATCTAAAGGAAAAACATCTTCAGAATCTGGCGTTCCATCACCATCGTCATCGGTATCGGCATTGTCCCCTGTACCATCTCCATCGGTATCGGTATCTTCGTTTTTATCTAACGGAAAATCGTCTTCTGTATCTAAAGTACCGTCGTTATCATCATCCGTATCCGCATTGTCACCTGTACCATCTCCATCGGTATCGGTATCTTCGTTTTTATCTAACGGAAAATCGTCTTCTGTATCTAAAGTACCATCGTTATCATCATCCGTATCTGCATTGTCGCCTGTACCATCTCCATCGGTATCGGTATCTTCGTTTTTATCTAACGGAAAATCATCTTCTGTATCTAAAGTACCATCGTTATCATCATCCGTATCTGCATTGTCGCCTGTACCATCTCCATCGGTATCGGTATCTTCATTTTTATCTAACGGAAAATCGTCTTCTGTATCTAAAGTACCATCGTTATCATCATCCGTATCCGCATTGTCGCCTGTACCATCTCCATCGGTATCGGTATCTTCGTTTTTATCTAACGGAAAATCGTCTTCTGTATCTAAAGTACCATCGTTATCGTCATCCGTATCCGCATTGTCGCCTGTACCATCTCCATCGGTATCGGTATCTTCGTTTTCATCCAACGGAAAATCGTCTTCGGTA